>NZ_JAQMTI010000326.1:0-9042 GCF_028329225.1 Sphaerospermopsis kisseleviana CS-549
CCTGTCACCTGTCACCTGTCACCTGTCACCTGTCACCTGTCACCTGTCACCTAAATTACTCCTGTGTCGCAACCGTCAAAACCTGCGGAGGAGAAGCATCAGGAGGATAAAGAAAATCAACCTCTACCCAAGAATTATCCCCTGGTTTCATATTTAAAGACACCAAAGGTTGACCAGGTTCACCTCTTTTTTGCACTAAATGTACAAACTTAGTCGCCGGTTTACCCTGATCATCTCGATAACGAACTCGGACAGTTCCCCTAAAGAAAACCTGACGCGCAGGAGTTGTAAAAAACCTTAAACCTGATTTTGTTAACTCATTTTCTTTAATGGGAGTTTGCAGAGATACAGTGACATTTTTTGCACTTTGGGAATTATTCAACAAAGGCAACCTTAAAATATATTGAATGCCATAATTACCATGTGCAAAATAAGCTGTATCAGGATAACGCACTAACATCGGTGCTGTTTGAATTTGACCAGTACCAAAAGTTCCCCCATGTAAAGAACTTAAAGCATAAGAAAAAGCTTGACCAGGTTGGGGAATAGTTAAATACCTGCTGTTAGAATTATCTGTTAAAAGCGATCGCCATTGTGACCCACGGGACACACCCGCAACTCTTCCATAAATTGCAGGTTTACCAGTTCCCTGTATGGGAGTCGGGGTTTTATCTCTCGGTGTGGATAAATCACCATTCTTTAATAAATCTTCCCATTCTGCTAAAGTTGGCACTCGTTCACTACCATCAGCATTTTTCTTTGCAAACATCGCTAAACTAGCAGCATACACCGTCCCATTACTCCGCAAACGCATATAAGTAGAACGACCATTTAAAGGTGGTGTCAATTCTCGCACGGGAATGGGTAAATTTAACAACATCTGACTTTCCCCAGGAGGAATGACTATTTGCGCTGGGAAAATATTTTGTCTTCTCCCTCTCAAAATATCAGACATCACCCTACTACCCGGACCTGCAAACACATTTCCCGCATCATTAGGAATAAAAGAATCTAATGGTAAAAAAGGTGCATCTGGTTGACTTAAATAACTTGCACCTTGCAATATATTCACAGTTACCGGTGTAGTACCAGGGTTATGTAAGATTATTCCGTGGTAAAGAGAACGTAAATCTTCTGGTGGTTCTGCTCTAGCAATATGATGGGAAAAGACATCAAACCGCCCCTGAAAAGGAAAGTTTAAATGTGCAGTAGGTACTTTTTTATCCTCTGAAGGAAAGGTAGAAAGTAAAATACCTTCCTTTAATACCAATTCTGGACTATTACTATTAAATACTGGAACAGTATCCAACCTGCCTGGTAAAGCTCGCACCTCTTGAGGTATTACCACTTCTTCTGGTGGTGGTGCGGTTGGAGTTGCTTGCGCGAGAGTCAAACCGAGTAATGCTGACAACATAGGAAATTTAAAATTCAAAATTTATAACTGACTGGGGACTGGGGACTGGGGACTGGTGACTGGTGACTGGTGACAGGTGACAGTTAACAGTTAACAGTTATTAGTGAGTGGAGTTTATGATTTACTGTTCCCCATTCCCCATTCCCTATTCCCTATTCCCTGTTCCCTGTTCCCTTGATTCAAAAATAACCAAATTATTCATGATTAAAACAAAATCAGCAAGAATGTCTAGCAAATTTTCTTGATGCAAAATCGGAACATGGACAAAAATACAAGGAATGGGTAGTTGAGATTGATTCAAGTAGTCCAACACTGAATAATAAAGACCTTCGCACACAAATTTACCACAGTCGTAACTAATCTCAACTGCCGCTGTCTCAGCTATTAATTGTTCAACATTAACAATTGTGTGCAAAGTTATTATCCCAAAATTTTCTCCACCATCTCTAAATGAAATATCAGTAGTCTGTATAGACTCGCTACTAGCAACAACTTCCACACTTAAATTTTGCCGACTAGCAGCCATACCACAACAGATAACATAATCTGGTTTGAGTTCATTGATTTTGGCAATGACGCGAGAACTGGCAAGGGCAACATCTACAGGTAATCGTCGCAAAAAAGTTAAGTCATGATAGATATCAGCCATTTTGGCTAGTTCGAGTAACAAGTCATCAGAAGAATTTGACTGTTGTTCACTCAGCCAAGTGTCAAAAGAAGTTAATAATATTTTTTTCTGCATAATAAATATTATTTAGAATATTATTTAGAATTAGAATATAAATGCTTCCCTAATAAATTTACAAGGAGCAAGTAAATGCCAGTCATTGCGGTCGTAGATTATGATATGGGAAATTTGCACTCAGTCTGTAAAGGTTTAGAAAAAGCTGGTGCAATTCCTAAAGTAACTTATTCTGCCAAGGAGTTAGAACAAGCAGATGCTATAGTTTTGCCAGGAGTGGGAGCTTTTGATCCTGCCATGCAACATTTACGTTCACGCGGTTTAGAACAACCAATTAAAGATGTGATCGCATCTGGTAAACCGTTCTTAGGTATTTGTCTAGGACTGCAAATTTTATTTGAATCTAGCGCCGAAGGAACTCAACCAGGACTAGGAATAGTGCGCGGAAAAGTGCGGCGATTTCGTCCAGAACCAGGAATAGCTATTCCCCACATGGGTTGGAATCAACTGCAACTGACTCAACCAAGAAGCATTTTGTGGGAACATTTACCCCATCAACCTTGGGTTTATTTTGTCCATTCCTACTATGTTGAACCAACTGAACCGCAAATTAGAGCAGCAACAGTGACTCATGGTAGTCAAACTGTGACAGCAGCGATCGCTCATGAAAATCTCATGGCGGTTCAATTCCACCCCGAAAAATCCTCTAATATTGGATTGCAAGTTTTATCTAATTTTGTGGCTCAAGTCCGTGAAAAAATCCCTGCTTAATAAAAATTTGCTTTCTTTGTTAGTCGTCAGTTGTCTAATGACTAATGACTAATGACTAATAACTAATGATCAATGACTAATTAATGAGTTTAAGAATTTACGGGAATCGTCTGTTAAAAACTTTACCAGGGCAAGAGACTAGACCCACCAGTGCGCGAGTACGGGAGGCCGTTTTTAATATTTGGCAGGGAGAAATTGATCATTGTCGCTGGTTAGATTTATGTGCCGGTAGTGGTTCAATGGGTGCAGAGGCTTTATGTAGGGGAGCCTGTTTAGTAGTAGGAATTGAACAGTCAAGTCGAGCCTGTGCCATTATTCAACAAAATTGGCAGCAGATAGCGAATAATGAACAAAAATTTCAATTATTGCGGGGAAATGTCCTGCAACAATTAAAAAAATTATCAGGTCAAAAATTTGACAAAATATATTTTGATCCACCTTATGCCAGTGGTTTATATGAGCCTGTTTTAGAAGCGATCGCTCACTATCAACTTTTAGATCCTCAAGGGGAAATAGCAGTAGAACATAGTCCTAATTTTACACCACCAATCATCCCAACTTGGGAAATCAGCCGCCAAAAAGTTTATGGCAACACAGCACTAACTTTTTACAGAACAATGGAAGTATCGGAAAGCGAGTGATATCATCTACGGTTGAATACTTATCATATATGTTGAGACTTGTCATTGGTAATTGGTAATTGGTAATTGGGGACAATTACTAATTAAACAGCTATATCGTAAGTGATTGGGCGGACATATTAAAATTAATATACAAACACACACGCCTATATGTGACTAGGGGTTTAGCATTGCTAAACCCCTACGAGAACTAGCTGTTAACCCTTAGCCGCCCAACTCGGTAGGACGCTTGTATTGCTTATAGGCAGCGTAAAATAGTCCGCTAAGAGTGACGAAAATCAGACCCAGAACAATACCTGAGAGTAGGGGTTCAACCACTGTAAATCTCCTCTTTACAAATTTTCAAGTTTCGTTTCCCGTTTTTAATCTTACCAAATCCCGCATCAATCCAGCGCCCTAAGCCGTTTTTGGATTATAAATACTATCTAAAAATTTTCATCTGTGGTTGCAGGTAGAATCAAGAAATTTTAAGCTATGTGTAGAAGATGAAATATTTTTTTGTAAGAATTCAGAAGTCAGGATTCAGGAGTCAGAAGATTTGCTCATCTAGCGGTTACTCAAATAGTGATTATTAGTTTAACCGTTAAAAAGCTGACTGCTGAACACTGATAGCTGAATGCTTACAGTTTTTCGTACACCTAGACTGTAAAAGCAAACTCTTGAATAACCAGCTTATCAAAACTGAAACTTGGAGTCAGTGGATCACTTTGTCGGTTTTGGCCATACTCATAGCCATACCCGTAACTATTTTTGGTGTTCAGATAGTTCAAACCTCTGATCCTTACGTCAAAAATGTTTTATCACTGACAGGCAACCCAGTACAGGGAAAGGCTATCTTTCAAACCAACTGCGCTGGGTGTCATGGTTGGGAAGCTCATGGACTCGTTGGACCGAGCTTACAAGCTGTCTCGAAACGCAAATCTCAATATGGATTGATTCATCAAGTTATTAGCGGTGAAACTCCTCCCATGCCCAAATTCCAGCCCAGCGCCCAAGAAATGGCAGACCTTTTAAGTTATTTAGAAGGTCTTTAAGGGAACAGGAAATAGGGAAAAGTGTTATTTTATGTTTTTATATGTTGTTATAGATTTTGACAGGCTGACCAGAAAATCAATGGATAATAAAACTACCACTAAAAGAGGGTTTTACTCCTGACTCCTGTAAGGGCGAAGCATTCAGGCGATAAATTATCAATTTTTATCACAGGTTATTTTCCTGTAAGGGCGAAGCATTCGGGCGATAAATTATCAATTTTTGTTTAAGGCTATTTTCCTGTAAGGGCGAAGCATTCGGGCGATAAATTATCAATTTTTGTTTAAGGCTATTTTCCGAATGCCTGTCTGCCGACAGGCAGGCTTCGCCCCTACTTCGCCCCTACAACTCCTGACTCCTGGAAATTTCATGTTTAACTGAGTTTAAGAGTACATTCAAGAATCAATTTCTGGTTAACCAAGGAATAAGGTTGAATTTTCAACGCTTTTTGAAAAGCTTCAATAGCTTCACCATACTTTCCTATTGCTGCGTAACACAAACCCATACCATGAAGTGCGCCAAAGTGTACTGGATTTAGCTGCACAACCATTTGACAGTCAGCTAGAGATTTTTGATAATTGCCTATGCTGTAATATAAAAAAGCGCGTCTATTCCAAGCTTCAGCAAAATCTGGTTGTGTTTTAATAAGTTCTGTTAAAACTGCTTCAGCTTTGGCTGTTTCCCCAGCATCCATTAGTTTTTGACTATAATCAATCTTTTCTAGCCCATATATACCCTTTTGCTGAAACCAGAAGCGCCAAATTTTGCGAGTTGCTTGCTCACGAACTAAAGCATCAGGATTTTTCAAGTCTTCCAGTAAAGAATTGATAGATAAAGAATCCATGCAGTTGAGATAGGTAAGTTGATATTGCCAGTTACTTGTGCAGTAAGTATTCAAACATCAGCAGTCAGCTTTTTAACAATTACGCCAAAAATACTTATTTGCTCATCAAGCAATTAATCAAAAATTCTGACTTTTGACTTTTGAATTCTTACCTTGTGCAGAAGATTATCTCCTAATTTATGTTAATAGTCATCACGGTATTCTCCGATCTTGATTAAAAATTCTGGCAATATTTTGTATTGATTCATACTATTTTTTAAAAAAATTATGTAGGCAATGCTGGCGATCGCTCATTTGGGACAACATAAAAGGTAAGCATTCAGTCGTCAGCAGTCAGCCATCAGCTATGTACCTGAAATAGTGAAATCCAAGGAATGAAAAAACAGATGCAGATAACATTCCTGAAATTAACACTTCTGCATCCTTGCTATTGCTACTCTTGGCTGATTACTGATTACTGATAGCTGAATACTTGCCATAAAAGTAACTGTTCAGGGAGTGCTATATTTAAGCAACCTTTTACTGTAAATTCTCCTGCACCCAACTCCTAAAATTTCGCATTGCCTGACTTCTGCCAATAGTTAAACACTGCTGTACATACTCATTAACTAAATCCACAATGGGAATATGAGGAAAATTAGGACTAGATGGAGATTTTACATATTTCCCATCCTGTAACAAGAAAATTTCTAAACCTTGTTTTTTATATCGCCAAAGTTCAGGAACTCCCAAAATTTGATAATTTTCAAATTGAGTCCGAGAAGTAATATCAATTTCAATAGCTAAATCTGGTGGTGGATCTATATTTAAATCAATTCGATTTTTACCAATTACAGCGGCTTGATTTTGAATGTAAAAACTGGTATCTGGTTCTACGGCTTGCCTCATTCTCTCATTTTTCAGAGTTGTAGAACCAAAGGGTTCAAAATCAACATTCAGTATTTCTAACAAGATTTTCACCAAATCACCAACAATTTCTTTATCTTTTTCATGTTCAGGTAAAGGCACCATAATTTCTAACCATCCATTGCTATAGGAAATACGTGCAGCACGCTTTTCCCCCATTTCTTCTAAAATATTTTCTAGTTGCTGCCAACTAATATCTTTGAGTAACATTTGTTGGCCTGGATGAACAATAATTTGTTGCAATTCTAACAACATATTACCTCTTTAATAATTGATAATTGATAATTGATAATTGATAATTTGTAATTATTTATGGCTCTCCTCTTGCTCCTTACCTAATCATAACCAAAATTTTTAACACCAACCTGCTCACATCTCCTAAATTAGTTAAAATCAAAATCTAAAACACAGTGAACCAGGAGAAACACAGGCGTGCCTACACTCGGTGTAAACATTGATCATATAGCTACCATCCGCCAAGCCAGAAGGACAGTAGAACCAGATCCCATCGCCGCAGCAGTATTAGCAGAATTAGCCGGTGCTGATGGCATTACCGCCCATTTGCGGGAAGACAGAAGACATATTCAAGATCGAGATGTGCGGTTATTGCGACAAACAGTAAGAACCCACTTAAACTTAGAAATGGCTGCCACTGATGAAATGTTAGCGATCGCCCTGGATATCAAACCTGATTATGTAACATTAGTTCCCGAAAAAAGAGAAGAAATCACCACAGAAGGGGGTTTAGATATTGTCGGACAAATTGCTAGAATAGGGGATATAGTTGATAAATTGCAAAATGCTGGCATTCCCGTGAGTTTGTTTATTGATGCCGAACCTGCACAAATCGAAGCTTCTGTCAAGGTGCAAGCGAAGTTTATTGAACTGCATACCGGAAAATATGCTGAAGCTAAAGATGAAACAACTAGCCAGCATGAATTAGGCTTATTAGCCAAAGGATGCGAACAAGCTATAAAAGCAGGTTTGCGAGTCAATGCCGGTCACGGACTCACATACTGGAACGTTTACCCAGTAGCGGCGCTTCCAGGTATGGAAGAACTCAATATTGGCCATACTATCATCAGTCGGGCTGCCTTGGTAGGAATGGAAAGAGCAGTACGAGAGATGAAACAAGCAATGACTGGGGACTGGTGACTGGTGACTGGTGATTGGGGATACAATTTTGGATTTTGGATTTTGGATTTTGGATTTTGGATTGTATTTCATGAATCCAATCTAAAATCTAAAATCTAAAATCTAAAATCTAAAATTCTCCTGACTCCTGACTCCTGACTCCTTGATATCCTTTCACAAGAGGGGTTGTAGCTGCGTAATCCTGAAAAATTAGAGTCACATTGGTAACGTAAAACTTTTATGACTTCCACACAGCCTAACAACCTACCTCTTTGGGTACAAAATAGAGATACTGTAATTGAATACAGTAAACAGGCCGAATGGCGCTATCAGACACCCCCAGATTATACCCGTTCTAAAGAAAATCTAGCCAAAGAAAGTACCTGTAATCACGCAGAAGGTTCACTAGAAGCTATTGTACAGAATTTAGTGAGAACCTTTGAAATGGAGGTATCTTTTAAGAGTAATCCTAAACAGTGGTTAGCTGTTGTGCAGGATAAGTTTCGCGTCAGTACAAATGGGGGACAAGAGTTTACAGCCACAGATGTATACACCCAGGGTACTTATAACACATTTATGGCTGATTCTGAACATTACAAAGCTTCAGAAGAAACTTTTGAATCATCAGCGAAACTTTTTCATAGTACCTTTCCTCAAGGTTTTCCTTGGGAACTGCTTGAAGTTTACTCAGGTCCACCAGTGGTTACATTTAAGTGGAGACACTGGGGACATTTTCGCGGTCCATATAAAGACTTTGCACCCACAGGGGAAACAGTAGAAATTGTCGGTATCAGTGTAGCTCGTGTTACCGATGATTTGAAGATTATCTCTTTGGAACACTATTTTGACAACAACCTGTTTTTAGAGAAATTGACAGCAGGTGGCAAAATGGAAAATGCTGCCAATAGTGAAAATAAGAGTAGTGGTTGTCCTTTCGGTTCTTGGTTCAAGGGCGTGAAGAAAAGTTAATCTATTAGGGTACAGTGTTGCTGCTGTACCCTATAAATTATTAGATAGTGACTCAAGGATGAAAATGACAACATACTATTACGTTTTAGCTAGTCAACACTTTTTACTAGAAGAAGAACCTCTAGAGGAAGTTCTCAAAGAACGTACCCGTAACTACCACGAACAAGAAAAAGAAATAGATTTTTGGTTAGTGAAAAACCCAGCTTTCCTGGAAGCACCGGAAATGGCAGCAAATAAAGCTAAATGTCCTAAACCTCCGGTAGCAATTATTTCTACCAATTCTCAATTTATTACTTGGTTAAAATTACGTTTAGAGTATGTCATCACTGGAGAATTTCCAGCTCCTTCGGCAACAATTCCTAATCCTTTGGCATCTTTAACAACTGTGTCTTAATGAAGGCAGGGGCGGGAGGCATCTCACAGGGGTAGGTTTTTAATATGATCTGTGAAGGCAAGACCAGGAAGACAAGGAAGGCTTGTCCTGAGCGTAGTCGAAGGGATGGACAAGGAAGATTTTATACGGACAATGGTTTTTTGACGGACTATTTTTGTGACTAAAAGTACATAATTTGTACTGTTTTCCTCCCTTGTCACCTTGTCCACCTTGTCCACCAAGTCTTGCCCTGACGACAATGTAAAATACCTAACC
>NZ_JAQMTI010000327.1:0-39766 GCF_028329225.1 Sphaerospermopsis kisseleviana CS-549
CCAGTCCCCAGTCCCCAGTCCCCAGTCCCCAGTGCAACCACAAAAATCATACCCTCAAAGATGTCTTCGCCATCTGTCGCAATGATGATTTTACATAACTAAAACTTATTGGTAATAAGTAACTAAATTTCATTACTAATCGTGGTCAAATTTCCGTTACAAGGTTGAGATTTTCCCGTAGTATCAGAATTGAAGCAAATAAAAATCAACGGTTCATCCTTTCAGGTCAGCCGCCGATTTTGCTGAAATATAGCTTATACTGCCGTTGTTACAAGAGAGGAATACTAAATGGCTACTTACAAAGTCACTTTAATCAACGAAGCTGAAGGTACAACTAACGAAATTAACGTTAAAGACGACGAATATATTCTAGACGCTGCTGAAGAAGCAGGTCTTGATCTTCCCTACTCCTGCCGCGCTGGTGCTTGCTCTACCTGTGCAGGTAAAATCGTTTCTGGTACTATTGATCAATCTGATCAATCTTTCTTAGATGATGATCAAATCGAAGCTGGATATGTTTTGACTTGTGTTGCATACCCAACTTCTGACTGTACAATCCAAACACACAAAGAAGAAGAACTTTACTAAAAGTCGAACTTTACTTTTTTGAGAACTTACCACCGCCTTACTGTTACAGCAGTACAGCGGTGGATGTTTTGTATCAATTTCTTCTCTTGTTATTTCTAGCTTACCGCAATTATCTACCTGTTTTGCTATCTGAAGATGTTAAGAAAGGTTGAATTTCGTTACCAAGTATTTTAAGTTCTGTACCCGGATAATAAAACTGAAGAATTTTAGCACTTGGCCAGCCGAGTTTGGCTAAATTTTGAGCGCCTGTTTGACTTAACCCTACTCCATGGCCTAAACCTCCACCAATAAAAGCGTATCCCCAGATCCCTGGTGTACCTTTGTTGAGAGGTTGTAAATAAAATAGTGTACTGCGGGGAGCCGCAAAGGCGCTGCGAACTTCATCTTTATGTAAGGTGAAAACGCCAATATCGGTTTTTACAGCTAGTTCTAAAATTCTACCGCTGTTGCTGCGCTTGGTAACAGCCATAGCTTCAATGGTTTTGAATTTGCTATATGGACTCTTTTTTGCCCGCAAAAATTTTTGTAAGTCTTTGGTAATATCTTCTAAGCTAGTTTGTTTGCTCCAGCGGAATACATCCCATTTACTTTCATTAAATCCTTGTTTCAGGTTAATAAACTGCCGTAAATTATTTTCATCTGCTAAATTATTTTTTGATATGTCCCAAATATTTGTAGCTGCATCCACTACTGGACGCAAATAAGGACGATCTTCTCCATTCCACACATCGCTAAAGTAAGCTGTAACTCCACCTGTGGTTGAAGAATAGAGGGCATCGACTAATTCGTTATTATGGGTTAATACCATGCCCCTGGTGGCAGCGATCGCTTGATCTGTGGTTTTTGCCACGCCATTTAGTCCATCATAAACCTGGCAGTGTGTATCCGCACATAATTGATAGTTATCAACTTCAAATCTGCGTACATTCCGCAGGGCATAGGTGCGGGCAATTATAGCCTGAGCTTCTAGGGACGCTTGGGGCGCTCTTGTGCCAATTTCATAAGGTAAAACTCCCCGTAAATATGTTTCTAAAGGAACTTGATTGACTAAGGAGTAGCTACCATAAGCATTTGGCTGTAATTTCAATCTCCCTGGGAAAAGACGAGCATTTTCTGGCTTTGTGCCTGTATTCAACCGAATTAAATTTTTATCTGTGGTAATTTCTAAATAATTATTGCTGTATCGCTTACCGTTAATTTCCCAACTGACTTGCGGTACTTGTTGGAGAATTTGTGTATCTAAATATGGCAGCTTTTGTCCTGATTTTTGTATGTTTTGTAACAACAATCTCCTGAGTAAAGGACTGCTGTAAACATCTCGTTTTGCCCATACTTGCCAGCGTTCAGGTTGAGCTATTTCCACTTCTACACCTTGAGAACGCCAATTTCTGGCGCTGTCTTCTGCTGTTTCAAAGGTGCGATAGTTGCCTAAAACTACTACCTCCTGCACTTTTGCTTGAGGCAAAGTCTCCATGACGGTTTCCAGTTGGATGGGGTTGGCAGTAACTAGGGTTTGCTGTTGATGACCTTGTTGCCATTTTAGCTTTAGGCGATCGCCTTTGGTCGGTGTCAATTTTAATTTAGCAGTAGGTGTAGATCCAAATCGCTGGACAATACCAATTTTCAGTTCCACATCTGGGTTATTGTTGACAGGAGTTGATGCAGCAGTCAGTCCCAGTAAACAGAATGTGGTGAGTATTTTGTAGGAAGAACGCCAGAAAAAGATTTTCATGAAAACCTGATTTTGCTACCACAGTGAGGCTTGAAGGCAACTTTTAAGGAATTTTGTAGCGATTTTGCTTTGTTGTTGATGCCATTCAATCATATCATTACCTTTTTTTTCTCAAATAGTTGCAAATCGAAGTCATAATGATTATGATTTAGCTGGGATAGAAAACTCATCAGCAAAACTTCTATGGTAAAAATTCAAGAAATTCCTTTAAATCAAATTCAACGCCCATTACCGCGTCAGAACGATCCAGCGAAAGTTAAGCAACTAATGGAATCAATAGCAGAAATTGGGCAACAAGAACCGATAGACGTTCTAGAAGTAGATGGAAGCTATTATGGCTTTTCTGGTTGCCATCGTTATGAAGCTTGTCAGCGTCTAGGCAAAGAAACGATTTTAGCTAGAGTCAGAAAAGCTACTCCGAGTGTGCTAAAGATGCACCTAGCTTGACACTCTCCGGGCTAAAGCCACGGAGATTCTACATTCTACGTCAGAATTGGCTCTCTTCAGTTTTCACCAACTAGAGTTGCGAAATTTAAAGAGAATCTTTTGTTCTTAAAGTTTGAGCGGCCAGATAGACTTTAGTCCATTCACCCATAACCTGATGGGTTTTGAGTTGTAAATTTTGGGCTATTGCTTCTATAGAGTGACCGGCTCTGCGTAACTGGAGAATCTGTCTGCCCAGATTAGTGACTTTTTCTTCCAACTGCTGCCATTGGTTTGGTGTTAAACCGAAATTGTGTTCTTGTAAGGAAATTGAGAGCCAGCTTTCTACCAGTTCTGATTGACCTTTGATGGCAAAAACGCGGACAGCATGGTAGCTAATTTTTTCACGCAGTCGGTATACTTCCTTAATTGGCTTATTGAGTTTTTTGGCAATCTCTTCTTGAGTTTTGCCTTGGAGGTATAATTGCAGCCAATCTACTGCGGTTTGTCCCAGATTTTCCAGTAAGTATTGGGCAAATTCTTGATATACAGCTTGACGTAGTGATTGTTGCTCTTCTAATTTTTGTGCTTCTTGATATTGGGCGATCGCCTGATTATCTACCAAGTTCAGGGGGTTATCTGTATCTTCTGTCAGCACTTCATCAGAAACCAATCGAATCAAGTCGTTGGCTGGAACTTGGGTTAGCCCACCACGCTGAACCCGTCGCAAGTAGTTAACAAAACGATAAGCCAAGAGGGGTTGATTACGTACTGGACGCAAACAATATTCTTCGATGCTGGCAAATAGTAAGGTATCCTGTAATCTTCTATCTGTGGTGACATCGGCAATGGCAGACATTTGTTGCTGCATATATGAATCACTTTGCAGCAGTTCTTGGAGAACTTCTTGTAATACATCGACCACACTGCGCTGGCGATCGCGACTTAAAGACACCCAAGTTTGAATTTTATTTCTCAGTGTCATCACGCTTCCCAAGCGATTAATCAGGTTACGATAAGCACGTTCTCGCCCCATTCCTAAGTATCGCTGCTGTAAAATCCGACAGCGATATTCCATTGCTTGTTTAGCTATTTCCAGTTCTTTTGGGGTGAGTAAATCAAATCTTTTGACATCTGATCCCAAAAGCCAAAGCAAAATACTATGTCTAGCGCCCTCACTTTGTTCTGGACATTCAGCAGCGAGTCGCTTTTGCCAATATTGCGCTAAGTGTGCCGCATCCGTTTCCATAGTGAGATTGCGCTCCTCGAAACTCGGCTTTAAAGTTTGCATCACAACCCCTATACCCACTTAAATTACTAACCAATAGCTGCCCTTGTTCTCAAAATACGCAAACTACTTCTCAAAAAATCTTGCTCATTGATTTTTGATCCGAAAGCTGAATTTTTAGTTTAGGTATTTCACTTTGTTAGTCCAAAGGTAAGTATTCAGCTATCAGTAATCAGTAATCAGCTTTCAGATGTAAATAGACTGGTTGTTAATAAAATCATAATTTTACTAGATTACCAGGCTTTGAGCAGAGAAATTCACAGGCTGATATTTGTGTTATTTGTGACTTTTGCTGACGGCTGACGGCTAACGGCTGAATGCTTACTTCCAAAGGTAAAAAAGATTAATTATGAGTCTCTGACGAAAATTAACCTGTCTAAGTTTCAGCTTTCTCTCGTTATTTTTGCGTTCACTTCTTTACCAGTCTTGATATTTATTAGACAATAAGAAAAGTCAAGTCAGAAAAGTCAAGTAGTTTTGCTGTTTACACATCTTTCATAAAAACAAAGATTATTTGGATATGCTCACAATTACAATTATTTCTCCCCGGGGAAACTATTGAGTAAAATTAATCAAAGCTTTAGATTTTTGTATCCAAATATCATTTCTTTACAAAAGTCAGGAGCTATTTTGGTAAAAGGGCAGAACAGGGCATAACTCTTGCTCAATCTCAGTATTCAGAATATTACTATAAATAGTTTATAGGTTTACTGTGACTGAGATCACTGAGTTTAAGTAATTATTTCTGGATATGGCAGTAAGAGAACTAAAAATTTATTGCTTTTGAATACATAGCTATTAGTCCGTAGTCAATTATCGGGTGTGTGGTGTAGGGTGTAGGATTGGGGGAGAATCTTTTTCTTCCTGTCACCTGTCACCTGTCACCTGTCACCTGTTCCCTGTATTTATCTACCGCTAGATGATCTGACGATGGGATTTTCTACAGAGTCTCGATATTGCTGAACTTGGTCTGTATAAGCAATGGGTAAAACAGCTTCGACGTTTTCATGGGGACGGGGGATGATTACCCAAGATTCTAAAGTACCACCATAGACGTTTTCTGCTGCTTCCACACCAGCGGCCATAGCGGTTTTAACTTCAGAAACATCACCACGAATATTCACTGTAAACCGGGCGCTACCTACTCGGATATAACCAACTAAGGTAACTCGTCCAGCTTTTACCATCGCGTCTGCTGCTGCTAGGACTGCGGGAAAACCCTTTGTTTCTAAAGATCCAACGGCCTGTAGTGACATTATTAATCTCCTTTATGAATAAAATTATCTGCTACAAGTTATTTTGATAGCAAATTTGCTTAAAAAATCCGAAAAGGTTCAGATTTGGAAGTGAAGTGGATGGGTAAAATCGTTTCCACATTTTCCGGGGGATTGGGAACTATATAATGTGTGATCACTTGTCCACCATAAACTTCTTCTCCAGAAGCTATTCCCGCAGCAACTGCTGTTTTAACTTCCGCCACCTGTCCCCTGACGGCGACTAACAAGCGTCCGCTTTCTGCGATGCCATAATATACGATTGTGACAGCGGCAGATTTAACCATCGCGTCTGCTGCTGCGAGTACACAGGGAAAACCTAAAGTTTCGATTACGCCAACTGCCATTGGCATGGCTTGACTCTCCAGAAATCCAGAATAAGTGATATTTATTGTACGAGGCTTTGGTCCCCATTTTTTCATTTGGGGAAATTTTCTTTTTGTCAGTAGTCGGTGGTCAAGATGATGTAAACTGATGTTTATGTTTCCAAGTTTTTTACCCGCTGCTGTTGACAAGCTGACAGAACCAGCTTCTATTGCCTTGGCTCAAAGTATCCAAAGTCAAGACATTGCTACTCCTTTAAGTCCTGAACCTATTACCACTACTTACGTACATCAAGGTAGTGGCGATACTCCAATTTTATTGGTTCATGGTTTTGATAGTTCGATTTTAGAGTATCGCCGACTTTTACCCCTGCTGGCTGACAAAAATGAAACTTGGGCAGTAGATTTATTGGGTTTTGGTTTTACAGATAGACAACCGGATATTGCTTATAGTCCCTTAGCTATTAAAACTCATCTCTATTATTTCTGGAAAACCCTGATTAACCAACCTGTGATTTTGGTTGGTGCTTCTATGGGTGGTGCTGCGGCGATAGATTTTACCCTCACTTACCCGGAAGTGGTGCAAAAATTGATATTAATTGATAGTGCTGGGTTGAAAGGTGGTTCAGCATTAAGTAAATTAATGATTCCCCAGTTATATAATTTAGCAGCGGAGTTTTTACGTAATCCCAAAGTGCGCGATCGCATTTGTCGCAGTGCTTATAAAAACCCAGATTTAATAAATGCGGATGCTTTATGTTGTGGGGATTTACACTTAAAAATGCCTAATTGGAGTCAAGCTTTAATTGCTTTTACTAAAAGCGGTGGTTACAGTGCTTTTAAATTTCCGCAATTGGCAACAATTCAACAGTCAACTCTGATTTTATGGGGTGATAATGATAAAATTTTAGGAACTAAGGATGCTCCCAAATTTAAAAAAGCTATTCCCCAAAGTCAGCTAATTTGGATTAAAGATTGTGGTCATATTCCCCACTTGGAAAAAGCAGAAATTACAGCACAACATATTTTAGAATTTAGGTAAGGAGTTAGGAGTCAGGAGTCGGGAGAAAGAATTAGAAGCAGCTAAAAATATTTTCTTTGGGGTAAAGTATTCTGAATCCTTACTAACTGCGGTATGATGTGGAGCTTAAATTCTAATCATACAACCAAGTATTATTAGAGAAATCATCTTTTTTTGTATCTGGTTTAGATTTTTCTACAATTATTTCTGGTGGTTTGTAGGATTTTCTGGGATTAACTGCTAAAGATTTAGTAATTTCTTTTGCAGGTTGTTTTACGGTTTCTTTAACAGGTTCTTTCACTGTTTCTTTCACTGTTTGCTTTTTAAGTTCATTATTTTCTTCTATAAGTTGAGAATTAGATTCAGCTAATTTTAATGCTGTTTTTTTAGTTTCATAAAGTTCTTTACCTAATTTTTCTGATAAAGATTTATGTTCAGATAATGCGGTTTTTAATTCAGTGATTTCTTTTTGTAGTGCAGTTTCTTGATTTTGGTATTTTTCCAAAGATTCCTGTAGGTTCTTGATGGTAATTTCTAATTCTGCTTTAGTAGGATTTGCGCGTTTAGCAGTGGTTTCCCAGGGTGTTTTAACTGTGGTTTCCTCAAATGTAGAAATTTCTGTTTCTGCTGTTTCTGCTGTTTCTTCTGTATCTAAGACTTTTTCTGCTGTAACTTCAATCGCAGTTTCATCGGGAGATGGGGTAAATTTTTGAGCTTCTTCTTGTAATAATTCAGTCAGACGTTTTCTAGGCATTATTTTCTCCTATTTAATTATTTTCTTATTTCTAAAGTTGCGATTTTTTGCTTTCTTAAATTACTAACTGTTCACTCATCTTTTGTTCCAAAGAATCCAACAAAGTATCCACATCTTTACCAACTTGTTCAAAACACTTTTGCGGTGCTGGTTCAGGCGCAAATTGAATTAATTTAATTTCTCCTTTACCGATACCAATCATTAAAACTTCTGTTTCTGGTTTATTATTATCAATAATTCCTAGAAGTTCTTGTAGTCGGTTTTCTACTCGCTCATTTAATTTTTCTACCGCTTCTTGAGGACAATAAACAAAATGCGGCTGAGGTTGTAAATCAATACCAATAGTTCCTTGACTATCGCCATTTTCTAACCACAATCCCCAAAATAAAGCAGCTAATTCTTGCTGATTTTCTTTGACAAATTTATCTAATTGTCTCCGCCACTTGGTATCCCCGGTTTCTGGTTTTGCACTGCTAAACATAATTGGTGATTGGTAATGGGTAATTGGTGATTGGTGATTGGTGATAAATATAAATATTTTTTTATTAAAATTCTGAAATCCTGACTCCTGACTCCTGACTCCTGAAAATCTATCTTAACCCCGATTGTACACGCCAGAGATTGGTGTAAACGCCATCTTTCTCTAACAGTTGTTCATGAGTTCCTGATTCTACTAATTGTCCATGTTCCATGACATAAATGCAATCAGCATTGCGGATGGTAGAGAGACGGTGAGCGATCGCAATTGTTGTCCTGTTAACTGTTATCCTTTCTAAAGAACGCTGAATAGAAGCTTCTGTTTCATTATCCACTGCCGATGTCGCTTCATCCAAGATTAAAATGGGCGGATTTTTCAAAACTGCACGAGCTATAGCTATTCGTTGTTTCTGTCCACCAGATAACTTTTGTCCCCGCTCTCCCACAATTGTCTCATAACCTTGGGGCAATCGCATAATAAAATCATCGGCTTCTGCGACTTTCGCGGCCATGATAATATCTTCCTGGGAAGCGTCAAATGTGCCATAGGCAATATTTTCCGCTACAGTACCATGAAACAGAAACACATCCTGACTAACCAAACCAATACAACGGCGTAAATCTCGTAAATTTAAACTTTGTAAATTCACACCATCAAGAGTAATTTTACCATATTGGGCTTCATAAAATCTCAGCAAAAGTTTAACTAAGGTGCTTTTTCCTGACCCTGTTGAACCCACAATAGCAATGGTATTTCCGGCGGGAATTTCTAGAGATAAATGTTTAATTACTGGTAGTCTATCTTTATAAGCAAAAGTCACATTTTGAAACTCTACCGCACCCCGCACCAATTCCACCGGTAAATTAATATTTCCTGTATGAATCTCAATCGGAGTATCTAACAAATCCATAACTCGATTAGTAGAAGCCATTGCCCTTTGATATAAATCAAAAGTATCTCCTAATCTGGTTAAAGGCCACAATAACAATTGTACTAAAAACACTAAAGAACTATAAGCACCAACGGCTAGATTACCTGCTATGACTTGCATTCCCCCAAAAATCAATAATATTGTGAATGCTGCTAAAATAAACATTCTAATAATGGGAATATAAGCGGCATAAAAAGCAATTGCTTTGGCATTACTAACCCGATAAGCATTACTTTCCGATTCTATCCGCGCTGCTTCATAATCTTCAGATGTAAAACTTTTAATAGTAGTAATCCCACTCAGATTATTAGATAATCTGCCATTAAGTAAACCCACCTTTTCCCGTACATTAGCATAGCGGGGAGCAAGTAATTTCTGAAAAGCTACCGAACCCCCTAGAATAAAGGGCATAGGTAACATAGCCATCCATGCTACACTAGGAGCTAAAATAAAAAAGGCGCTGCCAATAATTACAATAGTTGTAATCACTTGGATAATATCATTTGCACCCACATCTAAAAAACGCTCTAGTTGGTTAACATCATCATTGAGGATAGACATTAAACCACCCGTACTGCGTTCTTCAAAATAAGCTAATTCTAAGTCTTGTAGGTGTTTATAAGCATCCAGACGTAAATTATGCTGAATATTCTGCCCCAAATTCCGCCAAAGTAACTTATAGCGATACTCAAAAAATGATTCTAAGATCCAAGTAACGACCGTGAGAAATGATAAAATAGCGAACTGCCCAGAAATATTTTTAATACCTAACTGAGCAATGATAGAATCTTGTTGTTTGACAACCACATCCACCGCAATACCAATTAAAGCCGGTGGTGCTAAGTCAAAAACTTTATTGAGGATAGAAGCACCAGTAGCTAACCAAATTTGTCGTTGATATTCATGTCCATAGTCCAGTAGACGTTGCAGAGGATGTACAAAATGCCTACGCTTTCTTGATGCTTTGTGAGATTTGATTTCTGTAGCCACAGCCCTTTAAAGTCGCGTGCACCCAATATTACCATAAATCAGGTAATATATCTGGCTTCCTGAGCAAGAGAAGAATTATATTACTAGCAGTGTATTTTCAGAAACCTAATTAAAAATAGTTATAGGTGGGTTATTTTCAGCCAAATTAACATTAAAAATCTAAATTTTGGGCAAATATTAGTTTTAATTAACTGAATTTGTGTTATTTTACTCAAAAACCAGTATATAAAAGGAGATATAACCTTGAAAAATCAACAACTTGGAAATTTACAGACTTCAATTATAGGAATAATAGCGGCAATAATAGTGATTTTGGGGTTAAATTCCTTTGTCATTATCAATCCTGGACAAGCGGGAGTGATTAGCATCTTGGGTAAAGCTAGAGACGGTGCGTTAACAGAAGGTATCCACATTAAACCGCCATTTATCTCAGTGATAGATGTGTATGATTTAACGGTGCAGAAATTTGAAGTTCCCGCAGAAAGTTCTACCAAAGATTTGCAAAATTTAACTGCGAGATTTGCCATTAATTTTCGTCTTGATCCGATTCAAGTAGTTCAAGTCAGAAGAAAACAAGGTACATTAGAAAATATAGTTTCTAAAATTATTGCTCCTCAGACTCAGGAAGCATTTAAAATAGCAGCAGCAAAACGTACAGTAGAAGAAGCAATTACCAAAAGAAGTGAATTAAAAGAAGATTTTGATACAGCATTAGGCGATCGCTTAGATAAATATGGGATAATCGTATTAGATACGAGCGTAGTTGACTTAACCTTTTCTCCAGAATTTGCGCGAGCAGTTGAAGAAAAACAAATTGCGGAACAGAGAGCGCAAAGAGCCGTCTACATAGCAAGAGAAGCCGAACAAGAAGCCCAAGCCGAAATTAACCGCGCTAAAGGTAAAGCCGAAGCTCAAAGACTGTTAGCAGAAACTCTCAAAGCTCAAGGAGGACAATTAGTTTTACAAAAAGAAGCAATTGAAGCTTGGAAAACAGGAGGCGCACAAATGCCAAATGTGCTTGTTATGGGTGAAAATTCCCAAGGCAGTATTCCCTTTATTTTTAACTTGGGTAAAATATCAAATCAATCTTGATTTGTATCAAAAATGCAAGGAGTCAGTAGGGGCAACCCCCTGTGGTTGCCCTCTTGAGTCAGGAGTGAGCAAAAAAGAAGAAAACCATAATAGGCTGTAAATTGATATCATTAACACTGGTGGAATTTGACAAAACTGGAGCATCCTTTTTATTAACTCAGTCTCACTAGAAACAAAAGCTGATTACTGATTACTGACTGCTGAATGCTTACTTACTTACTTACTTACATATATAAAATATAGAGCATGAAGATTTGATTTTTCAATTCACGAAATATACCTTAATCTTCTATAATTCTATTAACTTTTACCTTTTTCCTGTCTAACCAAGTAAATTCACACATCCAATTGCTATATGTCAACTTCTAACCGCACTAACCTCACCATTTCCGAAGCCAAAAAAATCCTCAACAAATTTAACTGCTTAGATATAGCACCAGTTCTCAAGCCATTAGAAAAAGCCTTAACCCGTGAGGCAATAATTTTGCTTATTAAGCAGTCTGATTACCAAATTTTAGGGATTTGTGCTGATACAGCTGAAGAAGGAATTTTGGCAATGAAAACCTATTCTCACGCTTTCGGTTATCAAGCACCAGATGATTTACCTCACCCAGAAGGTCCAGTTTATATCAAATTAAACGGTAAAAATGGACTGTGTTATTTAGATTCCTACGCCGGACATCATCGCGGTGTATTAGTTTCTTGTCAATCCTATTATGAAGGTGGAGTAAATGAAATGTATGGACATTTACCCCTGGATTTATTTGTTGGATAGGTGACAGGTGACAGGTGACAGGTGACAGGGAAGAGGGGTAATAGTAATCAATTACCCATTACCAATTATCAATTACCAATCACCAATTACCCATTACCCATTACCCATTACCCATTACCAAATTTTATGAGTCTTATTACATTACAATCAGTTAAAAAAGATTTTGGGATCAAAGAAATATTAAAAGATGCCACATTTAGCATTGATGCCACTGATAAAGTTGGTTTAATTGGTACTAATGGTTCTGGCAAATCAACATTATTAAAAATGATAGCTGGGCTAGAATCAATTGATGGCGGACAAATTTTAACTAACTCTGGTGCTAAAATTATTTACTTACCTCAACAACCAGAATTAGATGAAAATCACACAGTTTTAGAACAGATATTTGCTGATAGTGGTGAACATACAAATTTAGTACGGGAATATGAAGAACTGACGGATAAATTAGCTCATTATCCCGAAGATTCTATATTAATGTCTCGCTTATCTCTTGTCATGCAGCAGATGGATGCTACTGGTGCATGGGAATTAGAAACCAATGCGAAAATTATTCTCACAAAATTAGGAATTGCTGACTTTGATGTGAAAGTTGGCACATTATCAGGAGGTTACAGAAAGCGGATAGCACTAGCAACAGCTTTGTTAGCTGAACCAGATGTATTATTGATGGATGAACCTACAAACCATCTGGATGCTTTATCTGTGGAATGGTTACAAAGTTATTTAAATCGCTTTCGTGGTGCATTATTTCTCATTACTCACGACCGCTATTTTTTGGATAAAGTTACTAATAGAATTATCGAAATTGATAGAGGTGACATTTACACCTATTCCGGTAATTATTCCTATTATTTAGAAAAGAAAGCCTTAGCAGAAGAATCTGCTGTAAGTAGTCAACGTAAACATCAAGGTGTATTACGTCGAGAATTAGAATGGTTAAAGAGAGGACCAAAAGCCAGAAGCACCAAACAAAAAGCCCGGATTCAACGTATTCAAGCAATGCGCGAAACTGAGTTTAAACAAGCTCAGGGTAAGGTTGATATTTCTACAGTTAGCAGACGTATTGGTAAAAAAGTTATTGAACTCAATAACATTACTAAAGCTTACAATGATAGAACTTTAATTAATGATTTTACCTATGAATTTAGTCCCGAAGATAGAATCGGGATTATTGGTGGAAATGGTTCTGGAAAATCAACTTTAATGAATATTATCACCGGACGCATTCCCCCAGATAGCGGTACTGTAGAAATTGGTAGTACAATACATATTGCTTATTTTGATCAACATTCTGAAGAATTACTATCAGCAGTTAATGAAAATCAGCGCGTAATTGATTACGTTAAGGAAGAAGGGGAATTTATCAAAATTGCTGACGGGACAAAAATTACTGCTTCCCAAATGTTAGAGCGTTTTTTGTTCCCAGGAAATCAGCAATATGCACCCATTTATAAACTTTCTGGGGGAGAGAAACGGCGTTTATTTTTGTTACGCTTGCTGATTAGTACGCCGAATGTTTTGATTTTAGATGAACCGACTAATGATTTGGATGTGCAAACGTTAGCAGTTTTGGAAGAATATTTAGAAGATTTTTCTGGCTGTGTAATTGTAGTTTCCCATGATCGGTATTTTTTAGATCGTACTGTAGATACTATTTTTGCACTAGAAGAAGGTGGGAATTTACGACAGTATCCGGGTAATTATTCAGTTTATTTAGATTACAAAAAAGCTGAAGAAACTGCACAACAGGAAGCAGTTAATAGTAAAGAAAAGGCGAAAAATACCACCGAGGGAAAAACACCAACTCCAGAAACAGAAACTAAAAAACGTCGGCGTTTATCTAACTGGGAAAAACGAGAATTTGAGCAGTTAGAAGGTAAAATTGCCCAATTAGAAACAGAAAAAGCAGAAACAGAAAAGGCTTTAGCAAATGTGCCACCGGGAAAATATACCCAAGTGCAAAATTTATATGAACAGGTAGAAGCACTCAAGCAAGCTATAGATGTAGCCACAGAACGCTGGTTAGAATTGGCAGAAATGGATGCGTAGAGAAGGCAGGAGGCAGAAGGCAGAAGTAAAAATTCTCGTTCCCATACTCTGTATGGGAATGAATTATATAAGTCTCTGACTTCTATTAAAGCAGAGGCAGAGCCTCTGTTATGTCATTCCTAGCCAGAGACTAGGAACGAGATATTTTCTTCTTACTGTCACCTGTCACCTGTCACCTGTCACCTGTTCCCTGATTTAAGAATTATTTACGTCTTCCCCAGGCCAAGGTTGATCTACACTTATTACCCAAGGGATACCATTATTTACTGGTGAACTAATACTAATTTTGGCTTTATTAGCAAAACGCTTTAACTTATCTGCTAGATAGGGAACATTAATCATGATATTTTGGTAACTTTCGATATCATGACAAACCATCATTAATATTAAAATACCACCATTAACCTTAAAATACCAATGGCAACTGGATAAGACGACGCGCACCGTATTTTCACACGCTAGGAAAAAGCGTTTTTTAGTAACTTCTTCCAGTTGACTCATTAATAATTCGCTGATTTGCGTAGTTTTATAGGTAGGCAAATCATCTGGAGAAAGGTGTGATTTAGTCATATAATGTCGTCCTTTTTGAAAAGAACAAGATACTGACGTAATCTCTATTATTCTTGATAATTAGAATCTTAAATTACGTCAAATTTTGAGATATTCCTATCTGACAACCGTTCACTCCCTTATGAATGTTTATATAGTTGATATTTGCTCTCATCTAATTTTCCACATATTTTCTTTATAAATTGAAATACAAAACTTTATGAAGTTTTGTTAATATTGGCAAATCTAGATGCAGAACAGGTTTGAGAACCCGTTGAGTTTTTAAGTGTTTTCAGAAAATTTACATAAATATATACAAATATACAATCAATCTCTCAACAAAATTGAGGAGAAAAATTTGTACCTAGCCAGCAAATTGGCAAAATGTTGTGATATATTAGCCATCAATTTCAGGACTTACGCAAAATATCTCTCCAACCCTCTTTCCTTAGTGTCCTTCGCTCCTATGCCTTCGGCACGCTTCGCGAACGTGGTTCATTCTTCCGTGACTTATGGGTAAGTCCTAAATTTAATAAGATGAATTAAATAAGACCAAATATTTTTTAATTCATGAAAAAATTAAAAATATATTAAGTATAATTATAATCAAAAATTAAACGAGATAATGATAACTATTGGTTTGATTATAAACAATAATCAGGAAGATAAAAATATGCAAGTTAGCGCCCGTAATGCACTCAAAGGCACTGTCAAAAAAGTTTTACCTGGGTTGGTTAATTCTGAAGTAATAATAGAAATAGCTCCTGGAGTTGAAGTAACTTCAATCATTACTAAAACTTCGGCTGACAACCTAAAAATTCAAGAAGGTAGTCAGGTTTATGCTGTAATTAAAGCCACTGATGTGATCATTGCCACTGACTAAAATAGTAAATTTTTAGTCTTGATTAATTTCTAAAAAATCAATTATTCAAAAATTTTGGGTGGGTACTTTACTTACCCAAAATTAATTTACATTTGTCTGAATTTTATGTATTTAAATAAGTTTTATAGGTAGATTTGACCACAATTAAAACATAAATTGTTTTGCTTAATTTACCATTAAAGTTGGTAAAAGTCAACATGAACTTTCAATACAACTCATCATTGCATCTGTGTTCACAACCGTGTGAGCGATACAAAAAAAAGAGAGATAGAAAACTCTACCTCTCACCAGGGTATGTATAAATTATTGAAACATTAAACCGAATCAGATTTTAGTATCTGCTGGGTTTGTGAACGATGAAGCTTAAAACTTGGCACTGTTTGATGTTGTCAAAACCAACAACACGAATATAGCAGTTACCATACAGAGAACGACAAGCTTGAACTTCGCTCAATACTTCACGGGTGGTTTTAGCACCAAACAAAGGTAACTTCCACATTGTCCAGAAAAGTTCGGTAGGTTCAGAAGTTTCGTTAAACTCAACTGCTGGGATATAACCTTGACTTAAAATGTACTGAACTTGCTTTTCAATTTGCGCGTCAGACAGAGGAGGAAGATAGGAAAGGGTTTCGTAACGACGCTCTTTTGGTAAAGTTTGCATAGCTGTTGTTAGTTAAGTGGCTATTTTTTACTATTTGGTTTTTGGCACTTAAGCCTATCCTAATCAGATAAATTATCTAAATCAGGATCTGAGATTTTCTGCTGTTCTGTTTTTGGGCTGGGACTTGATAAATCTAGTTGCGTGATGCGTTCGAGATGCTGGCGACGCTGTTTCATATTGGCTTCCTGAATGCCAGTACGCACCATTTCCGGTAAGAAATCGGTTACTTCCTCTGCTATGTGTTCCCGGACAGTCATTATCCGCAAAGCCAAATCTGACTTTACTAGAAACAGTTCCTCTATGTACGCTTCTCCGTCTTGAATTTTCCCGGCAGAAAAGTTTTGCAACCAATGTGCTAGAGGAGGATTAGTTTCGCCTAGCTGCGCCAAAACAGTCATAAGTGCCTGATAAGTCAGATAACTTTGGAGAGTTTTGGCTGTGTCTTTTGCAATTTGCTTGAGATTCATGCTTGACCCAGCCCCATAGATTTTAGATTTTGGATTTTGGATTTTAAATTGCTCTAATAGTCCAAAATCGCAAATCCTAAATCATCAGACGGTATCCATTGCTTCAAACTCGAACTTGATTTCTTTCCACAGTTCGCAAGCAACGGCCAACTCAGGAGACCACTTAGCAGCTTCGCGGATAATGTCGTTACCTTCACGAGCCAAGTTGCGTCCTTCGTTACGAGCTTGGATACAAGCTTCTAGTGCTACGCGGTTAGCGGTTGCACCAGGAGCGTTACCCCAGGGGTGTCCTAATGTACCACCACCAAATTGTAGTACGGAGTCATCACCAAAGATTTCTACCAATGCGGGCATATGCCATACGTGGATACCACCGGAAGCAACTGCCATTACACCAGGCATAGAAGCCCAATCTTGGGTAAAGTAGATACCGCGAGACTTGTCTTGCTCAACATAGTTTTCACGTAGCAAGTCAACGAAGCCCATTGTGATGCCGCGTTCACCTTCCAATTTACCCACAACAGTACCAGTGTGGATGTGGTCACCACCGGACATCCGCAGGGTTTTAGCTAATACACGGAAGTGGATACCGTGGTTCTTTTGACGGTCAATTACAGCGTGCATCGCGCGGTGGATGTGCAACAACAGACCGTTATCACGACACCAACGAGCCAAGGTGGTGTTAGCGGTGAAACCTGCGGTCAAGTAGTCGTGCATGATGATGGGCATTTCGAGTTCTTTAGCGAACTCAGCACGCTTGAGCATTTCTTCGCAGGTAGGCGCGGTTACGTTTAAGTAGTGACCTTTGATTTCGCCGGTTTCTGCTTGTGCTTTTTTGATCGCTTCTGCTACAAACAAGAAACGGTCTCTCCAACGTTGGAAAGGAGCGGAGTTGATGTTTTCGTCGTCTTTGGTGAAGTCCAAACCACCACGCAAACATTCGTATACTGCACGTCCGTAGTTCTTAGCAGATAGACCTAATTTGGGCTTAATTGTACAACCCAACAAAGGACGACCATACTTGTTCAATTTGTCGCGCTCAACTTGAATACCGTGTGGAGGTCCTTGGAAGGTTTTCAAGTAAGCTACGGGGATGCGTAAGTCTTCTAAACGCAATGCACGTAAAGCTTTGAAACCAAATACGTTACCTACAATAGAGGTCAACATATTGGTTACAGAACCTTCTTCAAATAAGTCTAAAGGATAAGCTACGTAAGCAATATATTGGTTATCTTCACCAGGAACTGGTTCGATATCATAACAACGACCTTTGTAACGATCTAGGTCGGTTAACAAGTCTGTCCATACTGTTGTCCAAGTACCAGTAGAGGACTCAGCAGCTACAGCCGCACCAGCTTCTTCAGGAGGAACTCCGGGTTGGGGGGTCATCCGAAATGCTGCTAAAAGGTCTGTATCTTTAGGTGTGTAATCAGGTGTGTAATAAGTAAGTCTGTAATCTTTTACCCCAGCTTGATACCCAGATTTGCTCTGAGTCGAAGTTTGCGCGTAAGACATATTTTCCTTCCAAGAAGTCACTCTTTATTACTATCAAATCACGTTATGTGCAACTTCTTATCGCCCTTTTTCTTTCTCGTTTTCTCATGAAAACTATAAGAAAAACTTATATAGAAAAGACGGAGGTGGGCGGATATAGCGTTATTAGTGCTACAAAAAGCTGGCAGCGGTTGTAGTTTACCGCATATCTTCTTTTATATGTAGGCGTACTGTGACACGCTTTTAATTTTTCTTTACCCGCACACAAAGTATTTTCTATCTCTTATGCTAACCCTACTAAACCTGATTAGTTTTAGGGAAACTTCGGAACTTTACAGGCATTCTTGGAAGTTATCCCCTCAAAATCGGAATAATTCGGGTTTTTGGGCTATATAGCTTTCATTCCCGTTTTTCCTTTCCTGATATCTTGCCCTGATAGGAGAAAAAGATATGGAGGAAACTTTGTTAACTGTGGTTTAGCTCAAGGGTGGGCGCAGGATAAAAAATTGCACACGACGCAATTTGTAACTTGACTCACAATATATCAAGATTTGGATAAGTTATTCTTTGAAAGTTTTTAACTTTTATATTTGAATTTCTTATATAAAAAATTTTAACTTTTTGTTAAGATTGCTTTACAACTGTGTACATACAGTGTAATTAATGTCATCTCACCTATATTGCTGACAACCAGTTACCGTATAATTATTGAAATATTACTCATATTTTATACTGAATATATTTAACTGTATTCAGTTAATTTTTAATACCCATAGCAAGCGTAAATTTTGGTAAAAGACTAAACTAAAGGCGACACTAAGCTTATATAGTGGATGCAATAATACTTTTAAACCTCATAATAACTGTTCGGTTATCAATCATGATCATAGAATTTGCTACCATTACTTCTGCTATTAGTAAAGTTGCTCCTCAAGCAAGTCAACTACTGATTAAACACGCTCAAAGAAATGAAGCTGTAATCAAAGTTTTACAGGAATTAAAACTCAATTCTACAGAAATTCCTAATGATATTGATGGAGTTTATGCTTATAGCTTGGTTAGGTATGGGATATTTAAACATGAAGCAATTTTAAATCTGTTTAGAGAGAAAGTAATTAAAGATTTTTTTTGGGATGCTTATAGTAATAATGCTCCCTTTCAGTTTGTCAACAATACTAAAAAGTTTCTAAATCAAAATAGTGAACTGAATAACCAGATAGTCAGGGCTAAAATTAATATTTTAGCAGAGTTAGAAGAATTTGGTGAGGCTTTTATTGCCGTTGCTAAACAAACAAAACAAGATAAATATCAACCTTATCCAGATTGGGATTTAGATATTTATCCTAAAGAATTTAAAGCCTTAATTTTTGAAAAGACTCGCTTATTTTGCGGTCGTGATTTTGTATTTAAAGCTATTAATCAATTTTTCTCAACTCAACCCAAAGGTTATTTTACCGTGATTGGGGATGCAGGGATGGGAAAAAGTGCCATAGCTTCCAAATACGTTTTAGCTACTAAATTTCCTTGTTATTTTAACATCTTTGCCGAAGGGCGCAACAAACCAGAAAAATTTTTAGCTAGTATACGTCAACAATTAATTAAACGTTATTCCTTAAAAAATGCAGAAAACGCAGATTTAAGGACTTTATTAGAAAAAGTCAGTGAAAAAGGACAAAGATTAGTCATTGTTGTTGATGCACTAGATGAAGTAGAACAGGAAGGAAATAGCAATCTTTTAGATTTACCTCAAAACCTACCTAACGGCATTTATTTTCTACTAACTAGAAGACCTTATAATCAAGAAACCAAACGTTTAACAGTTTCTCCTGATACTCCTGTCAGTGAATTAGATTTAACCAAAGGTGATTATACAGCTTTGAGTCAGGAAGATGTGAAAGAATATCTGCACTTCTTTTTAAATAATGACGCAAAACTGAGAAATTGGATTAATGAACGCAATATTTCTGAAGATAGTTTTGTGGAACAAATAGCGTTAAAGAGTGAGAATAACTTTATTTATTTACGTTATCTCTTACCGGGAATATCTGAAGGTAAATATAACGATTTAAGTTTACAGGGATTACCCCAAGGATTACAGGATTATTATACAACCCATTGGACACGCATGGGCATGGATAAAGAATCCAATGAAAAGAAAGTGAAAATACTTTATATATTGGTAGAAAGAGGAGAAGCAATTTCTAGTCAAATGATTGCGGATATTTTGGATGAAGATGAATTTGATGTGAAAGACGTTTTAGATGATTGGATTGAATATGTGACACCGAAAGTAAATTTAGAGGAAGAGAAAACTTATTATAGTATTTACCATCGAAGCTTTTTGGAATTTCTCCAAGGTCAGGATAAATTAGCTAAAGGTCGGAAATTATTTAGGGAAGTTAATAAGAGTATGGCTAATTATATGCTGAACCAGATGGACTTATAATCAAAATTCAGATCCCCGATTTCTTTAAGAAGTCGGGGATATAAAACCTATAGGAGATAGAAAAAATGGGAAATATCGCCACTAAATTAGCATCAAAACCAGCAGAATTTCAAAGCTTGTTTTTAGGACAATTCCCAGAACAACAATTAAAAGCTGGTAACTTAGACAAGTATTATCAAACCCTCACAGATTTTGATTTTATATCTCTCAAAATTAACTATCCTAAATTTGGAATAGAATCTCTAGTAAAAGATTATTTATTAATTGAAGACCCTGAAATATTAGAACTTTTAGCAGATGATGAAAAATTAAAATCTGAACAAATAAAAACACTCAAATTAATTCAACAAACCTTAGAGTTATCAGCCCATGTAGTGAATCAAGACCGACATCAATTAGTATCACAATTATGGGGCAGATTGCAGAGTTTTGCAAATTCAGATATTCAGAAAATATTAGCAGATGCAGCACAAAGTAAAAGTGAAATTACTCGATTACGTCCCCTTACAGCCAGCTTAACTACTCCTGGGGGAAGTTTATTGCGTACTTTAACTGGTCATAAAAACCGCATAAGAACAATAGCCATAACCCCCGATGGTACAAAAGCCGTTTCTGGTTCAGATGACAACACCCTGAATGTGTGGGATTTGCACACAGGAAAAGAACTCTCTACCCTGACTGGTCATAACGACTGGGTAAATGCAGTAGCAATCACCCCCGATGGCAAAAAAGCTATTTCTGGTTCTGATGACAAAACTTTAAAAGTATGGGATTTAGAAACATTTCAGGAAATTTGTACCTTTACAGGTCATGAAAATTGGGTGAGGTCAGTTGCAATTACACCTGATGGGAAAAAAGCTGTTTCTAGTTCTGATGATAATACGTTAAAATTGTGGGATTTAGAGGAAAGAAAGGAAATTTCTAATTTTACTGGTGATACATCAATCATAAGTTGTGCTGTTTCCCCAGATGGGTTAATGGTTGTCGCTGGAGAACAATCAGGTCGTGTTCATTTCCTAAGATTGGAAGGGGGGTTTAAAAATGAATAATATCATCCAAAATACAATTGATATTCCCAGATATCCCCCAGAATTTCAGCAAATTATAACCGCTAAGAATCATAACTTTGTCGGTCGTGAATTTGTCTTTTCTGCTATCAATAACTTTCTTCATCAATATGACCGTGGCTATTTTACTATAATCGGTGAACCGGGTATTGGTAAAAGTGCGATTATTGCCCATTATGTTAATGAAAATCCAGGAATTGTATATTATAATGTACATATTTCTGGAAAAAATCGCGCTGATGAATTTCTGTCTAACGTTTGTACACAATTAATAGAAATTGCCCAAGCTAAAGGCATTAAAAACATAGATGATAATTTAATTAATTCCACTACAGAAAATAGTAGTTTTTTATCTTTGTTATTGCAACAAATCAGTGATAAATTACATCCAGAACAAAGGTTAATTATTACTATTGATGGTTGTGATAGAATTGATATTAACAATCAAATACGTGGTTCAAATCTTTTTTATTTACCCCGTTATTTACCTGAAAAGGTTTATTTTATCCTTGCTCGTCGTCCGTTTTTAGCAGATAAATCTGGTTTATTAATTGAAACTCCATCTCAATCTTTAGATTTATCTAACTATCCTGAACAAAACCGCGCTGATATTCAGGAATATATCAAAAAATATATCAAAAATTCTAGTCCTGAAAATATTAATCATCAGTTAACACCGGATGAAACTAATTTTATGTATGTCCGGGAAGTTTTGACAGGAAATAATTTAGATAATTTAATCAAATATTATCAAATTCATTGGAAACAGATGTTTTTAAAAACACTTAGCCATGAATCAATGGCTTTACAGGTATTAACTATGTTAGTTAAAGAGCAACCAATTTCACTAGAAACAATAGCAGAAAGATTAGATGAGGATGAATATGATATTAAGGTAATTTTAGACAATTGGCGAGAATTTTTACATTTAGAAAATATAGCAGATGAGATTAATTATAGTCTTTATCATCCTCATTTCTGTCAATGGTTACGGGAGAAAATTGAATTGAGTGAGTAAATTGAGTAAAACTTAGATTAGATATCTGGTGAAAATTAATTATTCGTAACTTGAAACCCTTGATTTTTAAACTTTCTTTGTATTTCAATCTTGAAAGCTGATAGCTGACTGCTGACTGCTGAATACTTATCAATTATGTATTCTGTCTTCTAAATACTGACTTTTCAACTTTGCTACATTATAACCAATTAATGGAAGAATATGGTAAGAATACAGCCATAAGACATTAGTAAAATTAACTAGAAAGGAATATCAACGTGGCCATATTTCACAAACATACTCATTTATTGATAATATCCGCGCTTTTGGGGTTAATATCTGTACCCTGGTTAGAAAATTCTGCACTAGGACAAAATAACCCTGATCTAAAACTCAGTAATGCAACTACTTACCCAGTTGCACCCCCACCAAAAAGAGTAGACCCTTTACCCGATGAACGGGATGTCCTGGAGAGAGAAACAGAAACAGATTATCGGATCAGTAACTTATTAAAGGATTTTTCTGGTAATTTGTGGGTTGGTTCTTGGCGGGGTTTATCACGCATTGACCCGAATACAGGTAATATTATTGCCCGTGTTAGTTTACCAAATGTGACTATTACTGCCTTAGCTGAAGATAAAGTAGGTCGGTTGTGGGTCGGTAACTATGAAGGTTTAACGCGAGTAGACCCCCGAACTAATGAAATTACCGCACAAAATTTATTACTACCTTCCAAACGAGTATTATCTTTGTTGGTTGATAAACGTGGATATTTGTGGGCTGGTACTGATGCAGGTTTAGCTTTGGTTAGTCCCGACCAAGGCTTAATTATGACAACTTTAAAAAATTTACCGGGTGTGAGTGCTAACGCCATGACCTTAGATGCAGATGGTCAGTTGTGGGTGGGAACTTTAGATGGACTGGTCAGGGTAAATACTGGCAGTGCTTTGATAATGAAGAGGATAAATAATTTACCAGGGGCGACAGTACAAACTTTAGCTATCAGTCCTGAAGGGTTAATTTGGGCGGGAATGCCAAATCAATTATTGGTAATAAACCCCAAAAATGGGATTGTGTTAAGGTCTGTAACTCCTCTGCGCGGCAAAAATGTCACTTCAGTTCATTTTGCTGAAGATGGTAGTGTGTGGGTGGGAACCAACAACGGTTTGTTACGATTAAATCCAGATACAGGAGCTTTATTAGATCAAGTAGCGGGACTGCCTTCCAGTCGGGTGTTGACTCTTGCCCCTGATGTGGGTAACAAGTTACGGGTGGGAACCAGCGAGGGGTTAGCGTGGTTAATGCCTACAATGGAAAAAGCACGGCCTCATTTTGGTTTTGGGCGGAGTGTGAAGTAAGGACTGGGGACTGGGGAAAAAAAATTTTAGATTTTAGATTTTAGATTTTAGATTTTAGATTGGAGTTAACAAAAACAATCCAAAATCCAAAATCCAAAATAAATAACTCCTACCTCCCCTACCTCCTGCCCTCTGCCCTCTGCCCTCTGCCTCCTGCCCTCTGCCTCCTGCCTCCTGAATGAACTCCTTGAACTCCTCAACTCCTGATTATGCCAATTACTACCCAGCAATTAATACAATGGAAACAGCAAGGACGGGCAATTGTCGCTTTGACTGCTTGGGATTATGCGATCGCTCAACTGTTAGATACAGCTGGTGTAGATTTAATCTTGGTGGGTGATTCTCTGGCAGTTATGCTGGGATATGAAACCACTCTGCCAGTTACGTTAGAAGAAATGATCCACCATGCTAAAGCTGTGCGTCGTGGTGTAAAACGGGCTTTGGTGGTGGTAGATTTACCATTCTTAACTTATCAAGAAAGTGTTTCCCAAGCGATGCACTCTGCTGGCAGAATACTGAAAGAAACTGGCGCACAGGCGGTAAAATTAGAAGGTGGCTATCCGGCAATGGTCGAAACTGTAGCCCGGTTGGTACAAGCTGGTATTCCTGTCATGGGTCATGTGGGTTTAACACCGCAATCAGTACATCAACTCGGTTTGCGACAACAGGGCAAAACTCAGACCGCAGGAGAGCGCATTTTCAATGAGGCGATCGCTCTAGAACAAGCTGGTGTATTCTCTCTAGTCTTAGAACATATCCCCGCCAATTTAGCATTAGAAATTACTCAAAAAGTACGTGTTCCTACCATCGGCATCGGTGCGGGTGTTGATTGTGATGGTCAAGTATTGGTGACTTCTGATGTTTTGGGGCTTTCAGAAAAACAGCCACCCTTTGCTAAAGTTTATACAAACTTACGAGAACAAATTACCAACGCAGTCCAAAGTTACGCCTTAGAAGTGCGCGGTGGCCAATTTCCTAATTAGTTATTGGTGATTGGTCATTAGTTATTAGTCATTGGTCATTAGTTTAATTTTACCCAATCACCAGTCACCAATCACCAATCACTAATGTCATTTAGGTACATCTGAGTAATTCTATTACTATAGAGTACGTAAGGCTGCTAGTTTGTTATAGAAACACATAATTTTTGCTGAATTGTTGCGGATAAGGACTAAACTTAAAAATCTTGTACAGCAAATTCGTAAGCAGTCAGGAGTCAGGAGTCAGAATGTTTTATCAAACAGTAGATTATCAAATATATGATTTTGGACGTAACTGTTAAAAACCTGACTGCTGACCGCTAATAGCTAAATGCTTGCGGAAAACCTATCATTGTAAATGAAGTAATCATGTCTAAGGTTCTTGTTTCCGATCCCATTGACCAAGCTGGTATTGACATTCTTTGCCAAGTTGCTACAGTTGATGTCAAAACAAATCTAAAACCAGCAGAACTAATAGAAATTATTGGTGAGTATGACGCGCTGATGATTCGTTCTGGAACTCGCGTTACTCAAGAAATTATTGAAGCCAGTACCCAATTAAAAATTATTGGCCGTGCTGGTGTGGGTGTGGATAATGTGGATGTTCCTGCGGCTACCCGTAAAGGTATTGTAGTCGTTAATTCCCCAGAAGGAAATACCATTGCGGCTGCCGAACACGCATTAGCAATGATGTTATCTTTATCTCGTCATATCCCCGATGCTAATGCTTCTGTAAAAAGGGGAGAATGGGACAGAAAAACTTTTGTCGGTGCGGAAGTCTATAAGAAAACCCTGGGTATTGTGGGGTTAGGAAAAATCGGTTCTCATGTTGCTCATGTAGCTAAGGCAATGGGGATGAAGTTATTAGCTTATGATCCCTTTATTTCTACAGAAAGAGCAGAACAAATTGGTTGTCAGTTGGTGGAATTAGATTTATTATTCCAACAAGCAGACTATATCACTTTACACATTCCCAAAACTCCAGAAACTGCCAATTTAATCAACGCTAAAACTTTGGCGAAGATGAAACCCACCACCAGAATTATTAACTGTGCTAGGGGGGGAATTATTGATGAGGCAGCATTGGCAGGGGCGATTAAAGAAGGTAAAATTGCAGGTGCAGCTTTAGATGTATTCGACTCTGAACCTTTGGGAGAATCTGAGTTGCGATCGCTGAGTAAAGATGTAATTCTCACACCCCATTTAGGTGCATCTACTGCCGAAGCCCAAGTAAACGTAGCCATAGACGTGGCAGAACAAATCCGCGATGTGTTGTTAGGACTACCAGCCCGTTCTGCGGTAAATATTCCTGGACTCGGACCCGATATCTTGGAAGAACTCAAGCCGTATATGCAGTTAGCGGAAACCTTGGGTAACTTGGTAGGACAACTGGCAGGTGGCAGGGTGGAAACACTGAATGTTAAACTACAAGGGGATCTGGCTACTAATAAGAGTCAGCCTTTAGTAGTAGCGGCGCTGAAAGGGTTGCTTTACCAAGCTTTGCGGGAACGGGTAAATTATGTCAATGCCAGCATAGAAGCCAAAGAAAGAGGTATTCGGGTAATTGAAACCAGGGATGCTTCAGCAAGAGACTATGCAGGTTCGCTACATTTGGAAGCTACAGGTACTTTAGGTACTCACTCTGTCACAGGTGCTTTGTTGGGTGATAAGGAAATTCACTTAACTGATGTGGATGGTTTCCCCATTAATGTGCCACCTAGCAAATATATGCTGTTCACCTTACACCGGGATATGCCAGGAATTATCGGTAAACTCGGTTCTTTACTGGGCAGTTTTAACGTTAACATTGCCAGTATGCAGGTAGGAAGGAAAATCGTCCGTGGTGATGCAGTAATGGCTTTAAGTATTGATGATCCTTTACCAGATGGCATCTTGGATGAAATTAAACAAGTATCTGGTATTCGGGATGCTTATACAGTAACACTTTAAAACAGGTGACAGGTGACAGGTGACAGGTGACAGTTATATTCTTTATTCCCTGTTTCCTGTTCCCCGTTCCCTGTTCCCTGTACTAGTAATTTAAAATTCTATGGCAAATACTTGGTGGGAACTGAAAATTTTATGTGAACCAGACCTAGAAGATTCTATCTTTTGGCGACTGGAAACTTTTGGCTGTCGTGGTACTGCTATTGAAAGCAAAGGAAATTCATCGCTATTAAAGGCTTATTTGCCTAGCTTTCAAGCACAATTATTAGATTTATCGGCGTTATCTTTATGGTTGCGTCAAGATGCTTTGTGTATCGGGTTGCCTTCTCCGCTGTTACACTGGAATTTGATTGATGAGGAAGACTGGTCTAGTAGTTGGAAACAATATTGGCAACCTCAAGATATTGGCGATCGCTTCTTGATCAACCCCGCATGGCTACCATTACCTGCATCATCAGAACGGTTGGTGATTCGTCTTGATCCTGGTGTTGCTTTTGGTACAGGTAATCACGCCACAACTCAACTATGTCTAGAATCTCTGGAAATGCGCCTAAGTGCAATTCCTGATTCTTTTATAGGTACAGAGAATAAAAAAGATTCCCTAGTAATTGCGGATATTGGCTGCGGTTCGGGTATCCTTTCTGTAGGTGCTATACTCCTGGGGGCAAAAAAAGTTTATGCAGTTGATAATGATCCTTTGGCGGTAAAATCAACTTTGAGCAATCGCACCCTTAATGATATTAATTCAGAACGCTTGATCCCAGCCTTGGGTAGTGTGGACGTTTTGACAAAAATAATTGATCAGCCAGTTGATGGTATTGTTTGTAATATTTTGGCTGATGTCATTATTGAGTTAATTCCAGAAATGGCAGCTATTATTAAACCAAGTACCTGGGGTATTTTTAGTGGTATTTTATTAGAACAATCTAAAGCTGTGGCTGATGTTTTAGAACAAAATGGTTGGGTTGTGGCTACCCTGTGGAAACGCAAAGAATGGTGTTGTTTAAATGCCAGACGTTCTTAAAAACTGGTGACTGGTGACTGGGGACTGGGGACTGGGGACTGGGGACTGGGGACTGGGAAGATTAATAACCCATTACCCATTACCAATCACCAATTACCAATCACCAATCACCAATCACCAATCACCAATCACCAATCACCAATCACCAATCACCAAATTAAACCAGTTTTTGCAGATGTTGAATTAATTGTGGTGCTTGCAGTACACCTTCAATTCTATCTACAGGTTGACCATTCTTAAATAATACCAAGGTTGGTAAAGCTGCAATTTGATATTGACTAGCTAATTGAGTGTATTTCTCAGTGTCAATTTTGACAATTCGTAAACGGTCTTTTAATTGCAGATTCACTTGTTCTAAAATCGGTCCCATCATCTGACAAGGACCACACCATTCAGCGTAAAAGTCTACTAACACTGGTACATCAGAACCAGAGAGCATTTCTTCAAAGCTGTTAAATTGCTTTTTAGTTGTCATGATGGCACACACCAATTTTTGATTGTTTGTTTTAATGGTAGTTCTTAGAAATTAGAATCGGTGGAATTTTATTTTTTCTTGAGAAATTTTGCGGTTTCTTGATATTGGTTGATGTTCTCAATAAATTTATTAAGTATTGTTTCTAAATTTAAACATTTTCTTTTTTTGTGGTGATCAAATCGTATCGGCTCAATAAGTAGGGGAAAAAGAAAAAACGCTCAAAGTGAGCAAGGGAGACAATAGCTTGATAGTATTACAGATTTAACAGAGGAAGGAGTCGCTAGAACGTCGATTCAGTAATGCTAGGTAATCTGTTTTTACCTTGTAGGGGCGAAGCATTCGGGTGATAACCTATCGCTGAAACCAGTTCATATTCTGTCCGAATGCTTCGCCCTTACGATTAATGAATCGGTGTTCTAGTGAGTTAGTAGATTTGGAAGTACCAAAAACGGATATTGTTTTAGGTTTTATATCCTCTCATGTGAGACATTTTACTGGTTTTGCATCACCTTATATTTCGTAATAAATAAAACATCAGCATAACTTTAATATTCATGATCATTAAATCTTCTAACAACTGAATCATGAGAATATCAATATCAGTAAAATTGTCTAATGTCAATTCTAAGTCGTTTATATTGCTCGTATCTGAATAGATTTCTAACTCTTCTAAATAATACTGTTCTAAATCTTCCGCATATTGTTCTAGATCATCTGCATACTCAGACATTAATGAAAGATCCTGCTGTAATTCACTAATTTTTGATTTTTTATCTCTTAACTTCTGAATTAACAAAGACTGTTCTCCTTCCAATGCTTTAACATCAGCTTCCAACTCTTTAACACGATTATCCAGATCAATTTTCTCTATTGTAACTACTTCTAGTTGGTATTCTTTCTGATTAAAATTCCTTGTTAATTCATTGAAATTATCTGTTAATTCATTAAAATCTTCTGTTAATTCATCAAAACTTTCCGCTAATATATTGAGACGTTCAAGGATTTCAGATTTTTCAAATTCCAATTTTTTGATCACAGCATCTTTTTGAGCAATCTGTTTTTGTAATTCCTCAGTCAAACCACTAATATTACCACCTTTAAATACACTTAATTCACTTTCAACACCTCTTAATTTTCTTTCAATATCTCTTAAATCAGCAGTTAAAGAATCTCTTTCCTCTTCTAATTCTTGAATACGATTATTACTATCTTCTATAGTTGTTTTTAACTCTAATTCTTTTTCAGTAACGCTTATTTCCAACTGCTTTACTTTTTGAATATTTTGATTTTTCTCATCTTCTAAATTCTTAATCTGATTATTTTTTTCAAGAATCTCAGATTCTAACCTTTCTATATTAATATCTATAGGTTTATTATTTAAAACTTCAATTTCACCTTCTAATTGTTGCACACGACTATTCAAAATAATTTTCTCCTGTATCAGTAATTCACAATTAGATTTTTCAGTAATAACACTTGCTTCTAATAAAGATATCTTTTGTAAATTCTCACTCTTTTCTATTTCCAAACTGTGAATTAAATCATCCTTGTGAATTATCACATCTTGCAGATTTTTTAAATCATTTTTGATTTTTTCCAACTCAATATTATTATCAGTTCTAGACTGTAAATCTTTAACTAACTCTTCACATCTAAATTCTAAACCCCTCAACTTTGGTGTTAATGAATTAATCTCATTTTCTTTTGTAGCGATGATAGACTTGAGAACTTCCAGAGATTGATTAAAAGTATTCTTTTCTCTAAGAAGAATCTCATTCGTCTGTTTAATAACTTCAAAATCTTGGTTAATCGCTTGAAGTTTTATTACAGTTTCATTGCGTTCATTCATTAACACCTGAACTTTCTCTAGAACTAAATCCCATGTTTTATCTTCTAAATTCTCCTTATAAACAATACCACCCAACTTTTGAATAAAGGATTTTTGGTTAGTTTCTAAATCTAGATTTCTTTGTGTAAAAATAGTATTTTGTATCTGTAACTTATTATTTAACTCTAAAGTTGTTTGATATTCCTGAAGCAAAGTATTAATTTGTTGTTCTAGCTTTTGAATCTCTTTTTGTAAAGATTCATTATCACCAGTCAATATCTCAACTTTTTTATTCAAATGTTTAAACTGAGAAAATATATCTAAAAAAACTTTAGTGATTAAATTATATTTAGCCACATTCTGAACATTTTGTGTATCAATATTTAATTGCGGTTGATTATGTTCTTTAAATAAAAGATAACTCAAAATTAAGATAATACCTATCAAGATAGTAATGGTAATCATACAAATACCCCTTTCAGTAACTAATTAGGTAAAGTTGTATTGGTAAAGATATATAACAACTCAGTTAATATTATAACGAAACTAAAATATTTACTATCAGGACAAATGCTTATCATATTAATTTTTATTATACAAGTATGTAAGTTGGGTTGAGGAACGAAACCCAACATCTTTATAATGTTATTGCGTTGGGTTGCACTTTGTTTAACCCAACCTACGAATATAATATAGAGGCATTACTTGAAAATTCAGGTATAATTTAATAAAAAATATCACTTTAACTTTTTATGTCAGCAAAAGATATATTTCACAATACTGTTAAAATAGCCTTAGAAAAGGATAGTTGGTTAATTACTGATGAACCGTTATATTTGCGTCTAACAAAGGAGGAAATCGTATTATGGAAACCTTAAATTATCGGGAGATAGTAAAAGATATTATCTCTAAATATGCAAAAGACCAAGCAGAGGAAGATTTAGAAAATACAGAAATTGTGTTTGATACAAAACGGGATATTTATTTATTGTTGTATACAGGCTGGAAGGATGAAAATAGAATTTATGGTTGTCCCATTCATATTAAGATTAAAGATGGTAAAATTGGGATTGAAAGAGATTTTACAGAAGAAGGAATTGCTCAACAGTTAGTAGAGTTAGGTGTACCGAAAACTGATATAGTTTTAGGATTTAGATCACCTTATGTTAGACAGTTTACTGGTTTTGCATCGGTTTAGATTTTTTATTCATTTTCTGTTTTGCGTTCTTCCTTTGCGTCTCTGCGTCTTTGCGTGAAATAAAAAAATCTCAAAATTTGCTATACCTCAAAATTTGCTATACTATAAACACACCTAAAAACTCATCTATTATTAACCATAAAATATATGACTCTTGCCCAATCTCACCAATATTTATCCCCAGAAGAATACTTAGAAGCTGAAAAATCCAGTCCTATTAAACATGAATATATTCAAGGGCAAATTTACGCAATGGCAGGTGCTAGTGATGCCCACGTGACAATCACTACTAATTTAGTTGCTCTTTTAAGAAATCATATTCGCGGTACAGGATGCCGTCTTTATGTTGCTGATATGAAAGCAAGAATTGAAACTCTGGATATTTTCTATTATCCTGATCTCATGGTAACTTGCGATCCAAGAGATACAGATTTTGAATATTTTAAACGCTATCCAAGTTTAATGATTGAAGTTTTATCACCTGCAACTGAAGCCTTTGATAGAGGTGATAAATTCATTGACTATCAAGAATTAGAAACATTACAAGAATATGTTTTAGTGAGCCAAAATCGTCAAAGAGTTGATTGTTTTCGTCGCAATAATCAAGGAAGATGGGAACTTTATATTTATAGAGGTAATCAACAATTGGAGTTAACAAGCGTAAATTTTAACTGTCTTTTAACCGATGTTTATGAAGATGTTAATTTTCCTAGTCGATAAGCTTCAATTTCTGCTGTAACCATCAATCAATGATATTATGCAAATAATCTCATTATCACCCAAAACATGAACCAAAAAATTACCCAAAAAATTACCCAAGTTGATGCTTTTACCAATACACTATTTACAGGCAACCCTGCCGCAGTTTGTGTATTAACAACTCCCCAACCAGACGACTGGATGCAACAAGTCGCCCAAGAAATGAATTTATCAGAAACGGCTTTTTTGATCAGAGAAAATGACGGTTTTAATCTGCGTTGGTTTACCCCATCAGTAGAAGTTCCTTTATGTGGTCATGCCACTTTAGCCAGCGCTCATGTATTATGGTCAGAAGGTTATTTATCAGCGGAAAGAGAAGCCCGTTTCTATACCAAAAGTGGCTTATTAATTGCTCAGAAAAAAGATAATTGGATTGAGTTAGATTTTCCTGTAAATTATTCCCAAACCACAGAACCACCATCAGCATTAAATGAAGTTTTAGGAATAGATTATAAATCAGTTTACCTCAATTCTCTAGGTTATTTAGTAGAAGTTGCATCTGCGGAATTAGTGCGGGAAATGCAGCCGAATTTTCAACAGATGAAAAAATTACCCGTTGCTAATGTAATTGTTACCAGTATTGGTGATGGAGAATATGATTTTGTATCGCGGTTTTTTGCTCCTGGTTTGGGTATTGATGAAGATCCGGTGACTGGTGCTGCACATTGTTGTTTAGCACCATTTTGGCGTGAAAGGTTAAAAAAAGATGAGTTTTTAGCTTATCAAGCTTCTCGTCGTGGTGGAGTAGTAAAAGTTTATTATCCTGGTGAAAATCGCGTTTTTTTAGCAGGACAAGCTATAACTGTAATGCGTGGTGAGTTATTGGGTGACTGGTGACTGGTGACTGGGGACTGGGGACTGGGTAATCAATTTTATATTTCCTAATTAACTATCAAATATCAAATATCAATTCTCACCAATTACCAATTACCAATTACCAATTACCAATTACCAATTACCAATTACCAATTACCAATTACCAATTACCCAATGTCTACTAAACAGATAAAGATTAAAAGTAATAAAAGTGTCTTCAAACCTTGTGACTGGCCGATTGAAAATTTACCAGGATTAAGTCCAGAGGAACTTTTAAAATTGCAAAGTTGTGATATCAAAACTACACTGGATGTAGTTAAACAAGGGAAAACACCAGCAGCTAAACTTGCATTAGCAAGTAAATTACAAGTCAATCTTCAATATGTTCATAAATGGGTGGCTTTAGCGGATCTGGCACGTCTTCCCAGTGTGGGTACTCAATATTGTGGTTTATTGCTTCATGCGGGTGTCATTTCTGTTGTGCAATTGGCGGAAATTCCTAGCCATAAATTACATCAGCAAATTATGCGTTTGCAAGTAGCAACTTTTCAACGACGTGATTTATGTCCGGCTGTGGAATTGGTGCAACAATGGAGTCAACAAGCAAAGGTAATTGGTAATTGGTAATTGGTAAATAATTATTCCCTATTTCCTATTCCCTTTTTACTGTCACCTGTCACCTGTCACCTGTCACCAGTCACCAGTCCCCAGTCACCAGTCACCAGTCACCAGTCACCTACTCTTTAATTAACACACCATTTAAGAAAATATCAGCCAAACCTTCAGCCATCTGTTGCATTTCTTGGGGTGATGCGTTGGGTTCGATGAGGGTATTATCAGAAAAACCTGCGATCGCAAACATTCCCAAAAACACTTTAGCCACTAATTTAGCATCCATCTGGCGATAGATTCCTTTATCCATTGCCGTTTGAAAAAATGCTTCTGCCACATCTGTCATTTTATCAATGACTTCGGTTTGAATGCGATCGCGCAAATCTTGATGAAACTGCACTTCCATGAAACAAACTCGCATCATGTCCACATTTTTCCGCATATTCCACATTCTACGGCGCATTACCTGGGCTACAGCTTTATAACTACCCATTTCACTCAATTCTGTCAACAAATCTGTGAGAATTTCCACCCAGCCATTTGTCGCCACCTCTACCAAAATTGCCTTTTTATTGGCAAAATGACGAAAGAGCGTACCCTCAGCCACACCTGCGGCCTGTGCTAAATCACGGGTTGTAGTACCATCAAATCCCTGAGATGCAAATAACCGCTGTGCCGCCTGAAGAATGCGATCACGGGTTTGAGCTTCTGAGGGAGGGAGAGAATGAAAAACTCGCATAGTAGTTATTGCTATATCTCAGGAACACGACTTGTAGCAATATTGTCTAACATCAAATCCAAAAAGCGCAGAAAGCTTAATATAAGATTAACTCTCTGTTTGCTAATTAACCTAATTCTCAAGAAGTGTAAATTTACTTTAATTTTTGCTATGAAACAGTCGATTTGGGATTTTAGATTTGGAATTTTGGATTGGTTAAAGGATAAAACGAAAAAGTCTCCATTCTCCAATGTTATCAGTCGTCTGTTGGCAGTTGCTTTAGTGGTGCTGATATTTGGTGTGAGTTTCACTACCCCAGCAGCTTTAGCACTGCAACCCCAGCAAACTTCCATTCAACCTTATTTAGATCGGGTGGTGAAGGAGTTAACAGAATTTACCCTCGATAATGGGCTGAAATTCATAGTTTTAGAACGACATCAAGCCCCTGTAGTTTCCTTTGTCACCTATGCTGATGTTGGTGGTATAGATGAACCTGATGGCCAAACAGGAGTAGCGCATTTTTTAGAGCATTTGGCTTTTAAAGGTACAAAACGCATTGGTACAACAGACTATCAAGCCGAAAAACCATTATTAAACCAGTTAGAACAATTAGATCAGCAAATTAGAACCGCCAAAGCTCAAAATAAAACAGAAGACTTAGCAAAGCTACAAACTGAGTTTAAATCATTAGAAAATCAGGCTCAGAAGTTGGTTAAGCAAAACGAAATAGGTAAAATTGTTGAGCAAGCGGGAGGTGTAGGTTTAAATGCTACTACTTCTAGTGAAGCTACTCGTTATTTTTACAGTTTTCCCGCTAATAAATTGGAACTGTGGATGTCTTTAGAGTCAGAGCGATTTTTAGAACCTGTTTTTCGGGAGTTTTATAAAGAAAGAGATGTAATTTTAGAAGAACGACGGATGCGTGTAGAAAATTCTCCCGTCGGTTTCATGGTAGAAAAATTTATGGATACTGCTTTTAAGGTCCATCCCTACAGAAGACCAGTAATAGGTTATGACGAAGATATCCGTAATCTTTCACCAGCAAATGTCAAACAATTTTTTGATAATTATTATGTTCCCAGTAATTTAACCATTGCTGTTGTCGGTGATGTTAACCCGGATGAGGTGAAAAGATTAGCCAAAATTTACTTTGGACGTTATCAGTCTAAACCTAAAGCACAGGCAAAAATTCCTCTAGAACCGAAACAAAATGAACCCAGAGAAATTACTGTAGAGTTATCTTCTCAACCTTGGTATTTTGAAGGTTATCACCGTCCCGCTATCACTGATCCTGATAATGCAGTTTATGACATTATGGCCAGTTTATTAAGTGATGGACGCACTTCCAGACTTTATAAGTCTTTGATTGAAAAACAACGGTTAGCTTTAGCTGCTCAAGGTCTGAGTGGTTTTCCTGGTGATAAATATGGGAATTTAATGTTATTTTATGCCCTGACAGCACCAGGACATACAGTTGATGAATTGGCGATCGCTCTCGGTAAAGAAATTGAAAAATTGAAAACAGAACCTGTATCAGCAACAGAATTACAGCGGGTGAAAACTCAAGCTAGAGCGGGTTTATTACGCAGTTTAGATTCTAATATGGGCATGGCGCAGCAATTATTGGAATATGAAGTCAAAACCGGCTCTTGGCGCAATTTATTTAAACAATTGGATGATATTGCTAAAGTTACACCTGCGGATATTCAACGGGTAGCACAGGCAACTTTTACCCCAGAAAATCGCACTGTGGGTAAGTTGTTGTCGAAGCAAGGATAGGGACTGGGGACTGGGGACTGGGGAAGAAAATTTTAGATTTTAGATTTTAGATTTTAGATTTTAGATTAGAGATCACAAAAACAATCCAAAATCCAAAATCCAAAATCCAAAATAAAAAACTCCTGCCTTCTGCCCCCTGCTCCCTGCTCCCTGCTCCCTATTCCCTGCAAAATAAGAGTTATGAACCGCAAAGTACACAAAGGAAGAAGAGAGGTTAAATGTGAAGGTTAAGAAGTTGAAGTTTTCATTGAAGTTTTCTAAGAGTTGGCGGTTTATTTCCGCTTTGGTGATTGCTTTTCTGCTGACTTTTAATTTTTCTTGGGTAGCGACGGCAGCAGCAAAGCATTATTCAGATTTACAGTTTACTCCTTTGTCGGAAATTAAATTACCGAAATATGAACGGTTTGTATTAGATAACGGTTTGGTTGTCTATTTAATTGAGGATCATGAGTTACCTTTAGTCAGTGGCACGACTCTGGTTAAAACTGGTAGCCGTTGGGAATCAGGTGATAAAGTTGGGTTAGCGGATGTTGTTGGTTCACTGATGCGAACTGGTGGTACTCTCAAACATTCTCCAGATCAATTAAATGAGATACTGGAACAACGAGCAGCTTCTGTTGAAACAGAGATGAGTGAAACTGCTGGTACTGCTAGTTTTGACAGTTTGACTGAAGATTTAGAAACGGTTTTTGGGTTATTTGCTGAAGTGTTGCGAGAACCAGCATTTGCTCAAGAAAAGTTAGATTTGATTAAAACTCAAGTTAAGGGTGGTATTGCTCGTCGCAATGATGATCCAGATGATATTGCTAGTCGGGAGTTTAGAAAATTAATCTATGGTCCAGAAAGCCCGTACTCTCGCACGGTAGAATATGCAACTCTGGATCAAATTAACCGTGAAGATGTGGTTAAATTCTACCAACAATATTATTATCCTAATAATATGATTTTGGGAATTGTAGGAGATTTTAACCCCAAACAAATGCGATCGCTCATTCAAGAAAAGTTTGGTGACTGGAAACCTAACCCTAATATTTCTAAAACGCAACTACCGCAAGTATCATCAGCTAATTTAGGTGGTGTATTTTTTGTTAATCAACCCCAACTCACACAAAGTAATATTCTCATTGGACATTTGGGGGGAACTTTCGATAATCCTGATTATGCTGCATTAAGTGTCATGAATGGGGTGTTAAATGGATTTGGGGGAAGATTATTTAATGAAGTGCGATCGCGTCAAGGTTTAGCTTATTCTGTATATGGTATGTGGAGTCCCCGTTTCGATTATCCGGGAATGTTTATTTCTGGTGGACAAACTCGTTCTGATGCTACAGTACAGTTTGTGAAAGCATTGAAAACAGAAATTAAACGGATACAAAATCAACGGGTAACAGCAAAAGAATTAAATTATGCCAAAGAATCTACCCTCAATTCTTTTGTATTCAATTTTCAAGATCCCAGTCAAACTTTATCTCGATTAATGCGCTACGAATATTATGGATATCCTGCTGATTTTCTGTTTCGTTATCAAAAAGCTGTCACTGCAACCACAACAGCAGATGTACAAAGAGTGGCCAGAAAATACCTCAAACCAGAAAATTTAGTTACCCTAGTAGTGGGAAATCAAACCGCTATTAAACCACCATTAACTCAGTTAGCAGCTACAGTGACACCCATAGATGTTACTATTCCCGGTTCTCAAACCCAAGCACAGAAATAAACACCAAAATCAACACAAAAATCAACACCAAAATCAATCTATTTGCAGTTCAATACTGTTTGGTGTGAGTTTGAAAACTTAAAACTTGGTAATTGGTAATTGGTGATTGGTAATTGTTGTCTATTTACTAATTGCCAATTTCCATTATCAAAACTACTCAAAAACAGGAGGCCAAATTTCTGAAATGACCACTTCAAAACCAGGTAATAAATCAGGCAATGTTAAAATATCACCATCTTTGAAAATTTCTGTTTCACCATCACGAGACACTTCTAATGTTCTCGTTTTAGGATTAATTAAAATTCCCACCTGTGAACCTAATTTAATAAATTCTTGAATCTTTTCTCTCAGTTTATCTATAGAATCAGTTTTAGATTTTACTTCCACTACCAAATCAGGAACTAATTCCGCATAATCTTCTGTTGATATTTTCAATCTCTCAGCACGAACAAAAGAAACGTCGGGCGCACGTAAATCAGAATTTGGTAATTTAAAACCTGCACTCGAACCCACGACACGGCCTAGTTTACGAGGTCTAACCCAGTTTCTTAACAAAGATGCAAACTCAGTACCTACTTCTTCTGGTTCATAACCCGACGGACTCATAATAATGATACTCCCATCTACTAATTCCATGCGATAATCTGGATATGCTATCTGTATTTCTTCTAGTTCTTTCACGGTTAAAGACATGATGATTTTCTCCTGAAATACTACGGAAATACTCTGCTGATTTTTGTGTATTGTTATATTTGATTATATCTGATGTGTTCAATTTTAGGTTAAAGATGATATTATTATTAATAATATTGCAGAAACAATACATATAGGACTAATTATCGACACTACTCAAAAACAGGAGGCCAAATTTCTGAAATGACCAATTCAAAACCAGGTAATAAATCAGGCAATGTTAAAATATCACCATCTTTGAAAATTTCTGTTTCACCATTTCGAGAAACTTCTAATGTTCTAGTTTTAGGATTAATTAAAATTCCCACCTGTGAACCTAATTTAATAAATTCTTGAATCTTTTCTCTCAGTTTATCTATAGAATCAGTTTTAGATTTTACTTCCACTACCAAATCAGGAACTAATTCGGCATAATCTTCTGTTGATATTTTCAGTCTCTCAGCACGAACAAAAGAAACATCGGGCGCACGTAAATCAGAATTTGGTAATTTAAAACCCGCACTAGAACCCACTATACGGCCTAGTTTACGAGGTCTAACCCAGTTTCCTAAAATTCGCGCAAACTCAGTACCTACTTCTTCTGGTTCATAAGCCGACGGACTCATAATAATGATACTCCCATCTACTAATTCCATGCGATAATCTGGATATGCTGTCTGTATTTCTTCTAGTTCTTTCACGGTTAAAGACATGATGATTTTCTCCTGAAATACTGAGGCAATGTTAATATTTTAATCTAATTTTTTGCAAATAGTAGAATATTACTATTACATATTTTGACGATTTCTTTCTAGTTTTTCACGAATAGCTGCTTGTACTTTTTCATCAAAATCAGGATCATTGAAACTAGCAATTATTCTCTGAGGACGCTGATTGATTCGGTCTAAATATGTTTGAAAAGCAATTTTATCTCCACGATGTTTGAGGCAATATTGCTTTAATTCAGCATCAGACATGGCATTATAGTTAGTTAGGCTCATCTAATAAATCTCCATTAATAAGTTCATCATATTTTTTCTGTAAATTTCCAAATTTATCATTTAATTCACCGATAACCTGTTTATTTCTGGTAATTAATTCTTGAGAATTAGCTAAATTATGAAGATGTTGTTTATTCTCATCAGTTATTTGATGATATTCTTGCTCTAGATTGTCATATCTACTTGTTAATTCATCAATAATTTGTGTGTTTTGTGCAATTACTTCTCTAGCCTGATTTAATTCACCAATCTTTTGATTATTTTCATCAGTAAGTTGATGATATCCTTTTTCTAAATTGGTATATTTATCACTTAATTCATTAGCAATTTTTTTGTAATGTTTAGCTGCTTGTCTATTCTTACCTCCCGCAGCATAAGCAGCAAAAGCACCAAAAGCAAGACCCATAACACCAAATAAAAAAGGTTAGTAGCTAGTTACTGTTTTCTTAACCAATCCTAACAAATACTCACATTTACTGAAAATTTCCTGTCATCTTTTGCTTTGTGACAGAATTACAGTAAAATCACTGTATGCTACTAGGATTCAAAACCCAACTCAAAGTTAACAAGCAACAACGACTACTACTGGCGCAACAC
>NZ_JAQMTI010000328.1:0-1113 GCF_028329225.1 Sphaerospermopsis kisseleviana CS-549
CAGAAGTGTTGAATGTTAAGAAATCTGTGATAAAAATAGCCCAAAATATATTAAAATTTGAGCAAGCTATATCAAAATATTGATTTGATCATGATTATAAATTCATTTCCCAAGATTGTCAAAGACATCCTCAAATCCTTGCCAAAAAATGATTATCCGGTTTTGAACACCCGTCTTTACGTTGAGTGTTGGTTGGGTTATGCCTTGGATAATAGTTTAACAAGTATGAGGGACTTATTTAAAAGATTAAACAATACAGGTATTGATGTAAGGATTTCGACTTTTTCCAAGGCTAACACACACAGAAATCAAGAAATCTTCCAAAAGATTTATCATCAATTGAATAAATTAGTCCAGAAAAAAGCTCACAAAAAGTTACATGATAAATACGCCATTTGTCCAATTGATTCTACAGTAATTACCTTAACAAGTAAGTTACTATGGGTTTTAGGACATCATCAAGTAAAACTTTTTAGTTCCCTCAATCTGTCAACAGGAAGTCCAGAAGATAATTTGATAAATTTTGGACATAATCATGATTATAAATTTGGTTCATCAATGATGTCTAATTTACCGCAAGATGCTGTTGGGGTAATGGATAGAGGTTTTGCGGGACTAAATTTTATGCAGGAATTAGTGCAAAAAGACAAATATTTTGTAGTGCGAATTAAGAATAATTGGAAACTAGAATTTGAATCGGGAACTGGATTAGTCAAAATCGGTTCAGCGAGTGATGCTCCCGCTTATAGGGTAGTTAATTTTTGTGATTTAGAAACTAAAACTGAATTTCGCTTAGTCACGAATTTACCGTCAGATGGAGAGGCAGCAGTTACAGATGATGAAATCAGGGATATTTACCGTTTACGTTGGGGAGTTGAATTATTATGGAAATTCTTAAAGATGCACCTAAAACTAGATAGATTAATTACCAAAAATGTTAATGGTATTGGCATACAAATTTATGCCAGTCTCATCGCTTATCTAATTTTACAACTTGTATCTGTTCCTCAAGAATGGGGTAATAAAATGTTAGATAAATTCCGCTATCTTCAAGCTTGTATGTGTCAACAAATTAGTTATGTTCATTGGATGGAAGATATCATGAGATGTTGA
>NZ_JAQMTI010000028.1:0-39768 GCF_028329225.1 Sphaerospermopsis kisseleviana CS-549
GAAGGCTTAATATACATAAGACATAAGTTACAAATATTGGATATTTTTACAAAAATTGCCTCTTTACCCTGTTAAGAGTTCCCTGTTAAGAGTTCCCTCTTTCAGACTGGTAATTTAGCATAACAAGTACGGTAGAACCAATAATATTTATTCAATTTGTTGTCTGATATTTTAGACAATGCAAAACAAACTATATTCCAACAACTTAACAGGTAACATCAATGTTTGCAGAAAAGCCGAAATATTTTGAAGATGGAAATTTTATCTACGAGTGTAAATCTTCTCCTGATAATTTAAATAGTCCTATTAATCAAGGTAGTCTCAGAAAATGGATTAATGACTTAAAGAAGGTCTTAAAAAGAAGACAACCTACCGGCTTTCGTTATATATTTCCTGTGAATCGGTTAGATGAAAATAACAAAAGTCTTTTAGAACAACTGAAAACAGAATTTCCCAAGATAGATATACAATATTATGATTGTGATTCAGTTGATAGACTTGTAAAATCCCTGGAAAAAGTCAATAGTTTACCTGAATTAGTTGAATATATTAAACAAGCATAGGAATTAATATTTATGTCTCAATCTCTTCATTTTGCAAAACTTAAATCTTTTACTGAAGAGTTTACCAAAGATAGAAAACATGATGATATTTTACAAGAGTTAAAGAAAACTTTGGAGAAAGAAGAAACCGAAAATATTGATGAAACACTAGACAGTAAATTTACTGAAGATATAGAGACTGAATCTGTTATGATAAATGCCTCTATACCCGAAGTAAGTAAATTACTCACACGTGAATCAGAAATTTTATTACACCCTAAATCACAACATTACTTTGTTAATGAAACAATATGGGAGGTTATAAAAGAAGTTATTTTTAAAGAATCTAAACAAGTTGAACAAAAGGAAGATTTTTTTAGCATAGCAGAAGACTATGTAAAACTTAAAGAATATTTTGACAAAAAAATGTTAGTTTTTGAGGCTTCATAAATTTAGATAGTGGCACAGGCTTCTAGCCTGTGAACCTGCTAAAATCAAACCTGTGAACCTGCTAAAATCAACCCTGTGAAAATCCAAAAATCAACCCTGTGAAAATTTAAAAATCAAGCCTATAAAGTATTTTTAATTCTTTTTAGTGGATAACAGGCAGGATGCCTGTTCCACAATTCAAAATTAAATTATTTTAACTAAAATTCCTCCCATAAAAAACGATAATCTTCAGGAGTTTCTACTAAATTAGCTTTAACCGGATTTTCCCGAATATAATTCCAAGTATTCACAAACTCTTGATGATTTCTCATTATCCGATCATATCTTTCATCTTGCCACACAATGCCAATATGCTTCATAACTTTGGGAATTTGCTTAGAACTATAACTTTTAATGCTATGTACAATAATGCTTAAAGACCAATATTCATTTTCTGATTTAGATAAAGGCTGCATTAACCAATGAACATGATCTGGCATAATTGCTAAAGCAAAAGTACGATATCTAATTTGATTTTGATTTTGATTTTGACTAGCATCAAAAAATAAACAACAGTTTAAAACTGTTTGCCTTGCTTCATTATTTAATTCTAACTTATCCCAAGTTTTAAAAGTGACAAAATAAACAGATCCCGCTAATTCCCAATGGGGTAAACATCTTTTTTTGATGTCTAGTTCTGGATTATTTTCCACAGGTAAAAGTTTAGATTTTTCTATTTCCATAGTTTTCAGATGATGTTGTTCATGATATTTACAGTATATCTAAAGTCACATAATTATAGTTAATTAAGTTAAGTGGCACAGGCTTCCAGCCTGTGAAAATGTGAAAATCAGACCTGTGAAATGATTAAGTTTAATTCTTGTAAGTAGAGGTTCTTCGGTACTTTTTATGGAGAACCCAGTTCAAAATCATTGAAAGCCTTATTGTGTCGGCATTTCATTGAAAATATTGGGGCATAATCGTTTATGACCTTTACCCCGTAAGGGTTTTGTTGTTATCAATCTTCGATTACCATAAAATCTACGCAAGAACCTAAGTAGATAACAGGCAAGATGCCTGTTCCACAGTATTTTACTATATATTTCAGGTGAGTCCCTTCCTCAATTCATAGATTTCTGATTGTTTTTCCTTTTCCTCAAATAACAAAAATTCATGTAATTCATTTATAGAAATAGGAGATTTATAAACATTATCTTCTGATTTATAAACATTTTCCAAAGATTCAATTGCTTCCTTTAATTTATTAACTGCATCTTCTTGAGTATCTCCCTGTCCAACAATACCATTTTCTAAACACAAACCTACCCAATAACCAGAACTTTGTCTGAGAACAACTGTGTAAAAGTTCATTTTTGTTTTCCTATAGATTAAATTTAGGATCAAGAGAAAGTATTAAGCAATAGCAAACTCTGTAAACTTCCGAGTTTCAGGATCATGAAAAGCCAAAACAATATCCTCTTTGGGTACACCTTCCCTTAATAACTCCGTTGCAATTCCTTCCTCAGTCCAATCTTCCTCAATATAAATCTTCTCATTTTTAATTCTCACATAAACCGAAATTGCTTTCACTCTTTTACGATTTTTCCAACCAATATTAAACCAAAGATATTGACTTCTTTGATCATCAAACATTAACACCTCATCTATATCAGGATCAGGTACTTGTGCGGAAATTCTCTCATATTCAGTCAGGATTTCTTTGATTATATTTTGGTAGCAAGTTAGTTTGTCCATTTGATAATCTCCTCTTTATTAATATCAACAACCAACAGTGAAACTTGATATTTTTGTAAAATTAATTCAATTGCAACTTGTTCAAAAAATTTTTCATAAATCTTTTCACCAATTGCTAAATAAACTTTATACTCAGGATGAGTCAGAGAAAGAAAGGTTTGATAAATCAGATATTGTCCTAACGCTGTTTCAAATTCTCGCATGGGAGAACGACTCAAAAAACTTTTAATTTCAATAACTATTTTTTCTCCTTCTCTGGTTGCGGAAATTGTTTTTTCAGCAGCTAAATCAGCAAGTAATTTAACTTCTTCATATTTAATCGGATATGGATCAAAAGTAATTGTCCAACCATCTTTAATTAAAGCATTTTTCACTGATTCATGGTAAATATCTTTTGCTGGCATTGTTTACCCTGATAATAAACTATTATAACATTCAGGTGAGTCCATCAAGACCCACCCTAACCTAAATTACACCAAAGCCGCCTGTTCCTCCTTACTAATTACCCTACCCTCATCCTCAAAACCAACAATTTGATCAAAATTCAAATAACGATACAAATTATCCGCAAAAGGATGGATTTTCTCACCCACAATATCCAAATATTCCTGCACATTAGGAATACGCCCCAACAACGCACAAACTGCCGCTAATTCTGCCGATCCTAAATACACTTGTGCGCCATTTCCCATGCGATTATTGAAGTTACGAGTAGAGGTAGAAAACACAGTAGTATTATCTTCCACTCTCGCCTGATTTCCCATACACAAACTGCATCCAGGAATCTCAGTTCTCGCTTTTGCACCTACGAAAACATCATACACACCTTCTACCTTTAATTGGTGTTCATCCATTCTTGTAGGTGGTGCGATCCATAACCTTGCTTTTACCTCACCTGCACCTTCTAAAACCTTGGCAGTTGCCCGATAATGACCGATATTTGTCATACAAGAACCAACAAAAACTTCTTGTACAGGATCATTAGCAACTTCCGATAATAACTTAACATTATCCGGGTCGTTGGGAGCAGCAACAATTGGTTCTTTGATTTCATTCAAATCAATTTCAATTATTTCTGCATATTCCGCATCTCCATCGGCTGATAATAACACAGGGTTGGCTAACCATGCTTCCATTTTTGCTACTCTTCTCATGATGGTTCGCGCATCAGAATAACCCCGTGCTACCATATTTTTTAACAGGGCAATATTTGACCGCAAATATTCGGCAATGGTTTCTTCACTCAATTTAATTGTACATCCAGCACAAGAACGTTCTGCGGAAGCATCTGTTAATTCAAATGCTTGTTCTACTTTTAAATTGGGTAAACCTTCAATTTCCATGATCCGTCCAGAAAAAACATTTTTCTTGTTCTTTTTCTCGACGGTTAATAATCCTTTTTGGATGGCAACATAAGGAATAGCGTTAACAATATCTCTCAAAGTTATTCCTGGTTGCAATTCTCCTTTAAATCTCACTAAAACTGATTCTGGCATATCTAAAGGCATTACACCCAATGCACCCGCAAAGGCCACTAAACCAGAACCCGCAGGGAAGGATAAACCCAAGGGGAAGCGGGTGTGGGAGTCTCCACCTGTTCCCACGGTGTCGGGTAATAACATCCGGTTTAACCAGGAGTGAATGATACCATCCCCAGGACGCAAAGCTACACCACCACGAGAGGAGATGAAGTCTGGTAATTCTTGATGGGTTTTAATATCCACTGGTTTGGGATATGCTGCGGTATGGCAGAAACTCTGCATTACTAAGTCTGCACTGAAACCTAAACAAGCAAGTTCTTTTAACTCGTCTCTTGTCATCGGTCCTGTAGTGTCCTGAGAACCGACTGTAGTCATAATTGGTTCGCAAGATGTCCCCGGACGTACACCGGGTAAACCACAAGCCTTCCCGACCATTTTTTGCGCCAATGAGAAGCCTTTTCCGGTGTCTGCTGGTTGTTGGGGACGAATAAATAATTTGCTGGGTTCTAAACCCAAAGCTTGACGGGTTTTGTCGGTGAGGGTACGTCCAATTAATAGGGGAATGCGTCCACCAGCGCGAACTTCGTCTAAAATGGTGTCAGGTTTGAGGGTGAAGGTGGCAATCACTTCTCCTGCTTTGGTAATTTGTCCTTTGTAGGGGTAAATTGTGATTACGTCACCGGTTTCCATTTTGGTAACATCGCATTGTATGGGTAATGCACCTGCATCTTCGGCTGTGTTAAAAAAGATAGGTGCGATCGCCCCACCTAAAATATAACCTCCGGCTCGTTTATTGGGAACGAAGGGAATATCATTGCCTAAATGCCATAATACAGAATTGATTGCAGACTTACGAGATGAACCGGTACCAACCACATCACCGACGTAAGCAACAGGATGTCCTTTTTTCTTCAAGTCTGCAATGGTTTCTAAACTTCCCGGTTGACGGGTTTCTAACATTGCTAAAGCGTGAAGGGGAATATCAGGACGGGTGGTAGCGTGGGTTGCGGGTGATAAGTCGTCGGTGTTAGTTTCTCCAGGAACTTTGAAAACTGTAACGGTGATAGCTTCGGGGAGTGTGGGACGAGAAGTAAACCATTCTGCTGCTGCCCAAGAGTCTATCACTTTTTTGGCGTATTTGTTGGTTTTTGCTAGTTCTAATACATCATGAAACGCATCATAAACCAATAAAATTTTACTTAATGCTGTGGCGGCGCTTTCTGCTACAGAGGACCTGAGTAAATCAATTAATGATTGTACGTTATAACCGCCTACCATTGTACCTAGTAATTCTACTGCTTCTAGGGGAGAAACTAGGGGACTGGTAATTTCTCCTTTTGCAATAGCTGTGAGAAAACCTGCTTTAACGTAAGCTGCTTGATCTACTCCGGGGGGTATGCGATCGCGTAATAAATGTAATAATAACTCTTCTTGTCCTTGGGGGGGATTTTTGAGTAATTCACATAATTCTGATGTTTGTTTTGCGTCTAATGGTAAGGGTGGAATACTTAATTGGGCGCGTTCTTGGGTATGTTGTTGATATTCTGCTAACATGATTTAGCTTTTCTCCTGCTATGTCTTGTTTTCTTTATTTTATTGTAAAGGAATTGTTACAGGAGTTACGAATGGACGGAATTGGTTAGAAATAACAATTTATTAATTTACAGATTATGATATTGGGTAGAAGGTCTTTAATAGATAAAATACTCATAATATATGTTATACTTGGGTAAGTATTCACGATTAAATTTAGAACTTGATTATTTATGACAATTGAAATTCCTGCATTTAAAATTATTCAAAACGAGATACCTATGCTTGTTTTTCTAACTAATGCGAAAACAATTTATGAACGCTTTGATGTTTCCAGAAGAATTGATGATAAAAAACTGGGGTATCAAAGGTCATTTTCTAAAACTAGAATCAAAGAGATCAAAAACTATATTAATGAGAAAGGTATCATACCTAACTCTATTTTAGTTAATATTGACGAAGGCAAATTTAATTATCAGGAAAATAATAATTTACTCATTTTAGAAGATACAGACTCTCTCGGTTTAATTATAGATGGACAGCATAGAGTTAATGGTTGCTATGATGCAAACCCTGATTTTCCATTAATGGTAATTGCAACTTTGGGATTATCTGTTAAAGATCAAGCAAGATTATTTGTCACAATTAACAAAACTCAAAAAGGTGTTCCAGCATCTCTATATTTAGATTTAATGGATTTATTAGATGGAGATATTGAAGATTTTGATGGAGAAGGAGTAACAGCAGAAAGACGAGCAAGAGAAATTGCTATTAGATTAAATGAAACAGATGAAAGTCCTTTGTATGAATTAATTAGAACAACGGGAGAAAGTGGTTTTGGAATATCTTTAAATGAATTTGTCAACCAAATTAAAGATTATGTAGAACCAAAAACAGGAAAACTAGCTAATTATGGTTTTGAACAGCAATATAAAATTTTTGAAATATATTTCCGTGCTGTTAAAGCAGTATTCTTAGAACAATGGGATAATCCTAAATCATATATTTTAAAAACCGTTGGATTTGGTGGACTCATGCAAGCATTTTATGAGATTTTTAATGTGGTTATGCAAAAACACAAGATGTTTAACACTGAAAATACCATTAAAGTTCTGGAACTAATTCAAGACTTTAAATTTGATAAAGATAATTTACCAAGTGGTGGTGGTTTTAAAGCGCAAGAAAAAGTTGCTGAAATGCTAGAAAGCAAATTAAAAAAAGCAGTGAGAGAAGATTTTGTAGTGATGATCGGAGATTAACTAAAAGATTAATTTGGAGATTTAAAAGGGTGTCATTAACATTTGAGGAAATTGCTATTGCTTTTAGCAATTGTAATAGCGATGCTAAAACGTCTTTTAAAAATCATTTGGTAAACTTGTATAAATCCAAAGAAGATTATGAAAAAGGATTTATTATTTCCGATGTAAATAATTACATACTGACAGATATAGAAAAACTCCTTTCTAAAGCAGTCTTAAATATTTGTGCTGCTGATAATTTGATAAAACAAGGTTATTTTAGTTGGGGTTTTGTAACATCCTATTATGCGAATTTTTTCTTGATACAAGGTTTAAACAGAACCCAGTTAAACTTTACCACTTGGGTATCACGTTCTATAGATTGTGTAGAAAAAGACTATCGAAAAAAGAATCTTCATATCATAGGTATTGCTAACTCATCGGATGAACATCAGAGACAGTTTAAACGGTTTTTTGAAAACTTTAGTCATTTCAGAAATCGCAAAGGAATTGATAGATACTGGAATATTGGAATCCAATCTTTTGAACTTGGGAACGAATCAGAAATAAGGAATAGGATTAATTATGAAATTCGTATAGATGCTTTTTATGAGTTAGATTTAGATATTGTAGAATTTCGGAAAATCATTAGAGATAATCAATATTCTCCCTTTACTGAATACAAAGAAAATTCACAAAAATTTGATAATTATTCACGACGTAATTTAAAATTAGCTATAGCTAGATTAAGAATGTTAACCTATACATTAAATTTTATTGCTGTGAGAAATTTAGAATATCAAAGTTATTATCAAAGGAATATGAAAAATAGATTAAAAGCGATTGATGATAAATATCCTGATGTAAGTAAATGGATTAAAGAACTTTTTCAGAAGTGGTTAATTTTTGATTCAGAACTTGTAGAAGAAGATGTGATCAGTTAATCTCTGTTAAATAATCATATCCAACAAATATTTCATGATCATTTAAAATCCTCTAAATCGTCAAAAACGCCTTCAGAATCAATAATTAGAGGAGTATATTTTAAACAACCTGAAGTTTCCTCAAAAAAATTAGCAGGCCAACCTTTTCCTTTAGGTTTATTTTCCTGTTGAAAATTATCATTATGTTTAACATAGGACTTACGTAAGATTGGACTAAAAACCTGATTCTGACGTAGGGGTAATTCATGAATTACCCCTACTTTCGTTCTGTTTTGCGTAAGTCCTGTAACAATAATAGTAACTGTTAAATCAGCATTACTAATATTTACAGGAATATCTAAATGTAATATTCCATCTTGTCCAACGTGAGAGTTTATAGTTATTGTTTCCATACAGATTACAAAAAAGGCAACTATATCATACAACAACACATTATACATCATATTTTTCAAAATCTCTCAATTCAATCCTGTAAATCCTTAAATCCTGGACATCCTGATTCTGACAATATGCTATAATTAGTTAACCAATAGATATCAATAACCACCAATTATGACCACAAACATACACTTCCAAGCAAAAGTAAATCACGGGAAAATCGAAATTCCCCTGGAATATCAACAACAAATAAACAGCGCGGAAATAGTTGAAATTGTAATTTTACAACCTATACCCAAAAAGAAACAATTTCCAGCAACAGGAATAATTAATAACTTAACTGCAAACCCGATCAAAATTGCTAATTTTCAACCACTGACTAGAGAAGAAGCAAATGAACGGTGGTAATATGACAACATACTTTATTGATTCCAATATTTGGCTTGATCGTTTTATCTTAAATAGTAGTGATTCCAACGCCATAAAAAAAGACTTTTTCAGTAAACCCTATTGAGTGAGATCCCAGACTTCTGGAAAAAGTCAGGGATCTGATGATAGTCGAAAGTTGTCTAGGAATTAACAGAAATCAACCAAACCAGTTAGAAGGTTGAAAACCTGGTTGAATTGTTTCACAAAGGTGTTGACTAATAAACTCTGCTTTTGCTTGCATGATTGAAAAAATCCCTTGGTGAATCAAGTTTTGTAGATGTAATTTTTGTTCTAAAGGATTACGGGATAACTTGTGATTGAAAAAACTCTCTTTGGGATTTTCAGCAAACTCTATTTGACTCTCAGAAACTCGACTATCAACACCAGGAAGACGATCAATTACAAAAGAAATTAGCTCTTGACGTAAATCAGGAACTGCAAAAACCTGTTGATAAGGTTGGTAGGGGTATGTATGCAAAACACTTTCAATTTCACTAATAACAGATTGCTGTGTTAACTTAACTACGGTTTTCATTTGTTCTTATCTCCTTTTCCATGCAAATAAATGATTGGTGCAACAAAACATTTATCTCAATAGCAATTTGGTAATGATAAGCAGTGATCACCCTTTCCCACACCATACCCGACACCCCCAATTCAAGATTTAATCTTGGCAAGATATCAGATGATTCAAAGTTGATGATATTTAGTTGTAATTTATACCTATTTAAAGATGTTATTTTCAAATAGGAATCTAGCTACTGCTTAATTACCGATGTTAGAGCTATACAAATATAATTATTTCATATTTACGCTATTTTGGTGAAAAACTACACAAAACGCAGCATAAACTATTAGGGATCAATTTTATTTACCTTTATTTACAAAAAATTTTGTTAATTATGCTTAACCTGAAAGTAAAGTTAAACTCACAATAAGATTTACATTACCTCTGATATTATTTCTATATGAAGCTGCTCCTAATTATGCCCCCGTCTGTGGGCTTATTTTGTCTTTCCCCAGAATTATATTCTGAGGGAAGAATTAAAGTGTAATTTACATATTAAAAAAATCTTAAAAAGTCCACATCTTCCATCAATAGATGTTGCAGTTGCTGATCAATTTCAGCAGCAGCAGCTAATCCCGAAACCATTGCTCCTTCTACCAAATTTCCGCCACACCAATCACCACAACAAACTAAAGGTAAAGGAGTATTGGCAGATAAACAAGGTATATCTAAAGGAGTACGAGGAAAAGCATAACGCCAACGATGTACTTGCATCCATTGAGGATTTTCTAACCAGGGAAGTGCTAAATTTTCTGCTGCTTTTTGCAACATATCATTACCAACAGGTTGTAAATCTTGGGTTTCTAGATGTTGTTGAGCGAACTTGGCGCTACTTTGTAACACAAAATGCGGTGGTTGTGATTGGTGACGCTTGCTACTATCGAATCCAATCCATGCTAAATCAGTATGATCATTAAAGGTTAAAGCTTTCCAATGGGGTAAGGGTTGAGAGTTGGGGGAAAATCCCGCCATGACACTAATACAAGGGTAAAACTCAACAGAATGCAAACTATCGAAAAAATCAGCACCCAATAAACTTTTACCCAAAGGCGCTAATAAATCTCCAGCTTGGGGTGCAGGAATAGCAACTATTAAAGCCTTGGCGTTTAATTGTTCATTATTGTCTAAAGTAAGATACCAAGCATTTTCTGTGGTAAGATTAATCTTGATCACACGCTGATTAAATAAAATTTCTAAACCAGGAGTGAGAAATTTAGCAATACTGCTCATTCCCTCTGGTGCAACATAACGCGGACTACAGTTTGCTGGTTGAGATATACCTTCAGTGATGGAAAATTCATAAACTATATCTGTCCAGATTTTCAGAATTTGCCGTTTTTGCAATAATTCCACAAAATTCGTGAATAATTCACCCTTTGGCTTGAGATAACAAGCACCATGATCCGCCCAAGTTTCCTGCAAACGCCGTGTAGCAACTCTTCCCCCCACACCACGAGATTTTTCCACCACTAAAACCCCATAACCAGCTTGACGTAACCGCTGGGCGCAAACTAAACCAGATATACCCGCACCAATGACAACAATATCAGTAATATGAGAATTTGACATATTTCACAATTCAACCTTGACAATAACTATTAAAAGCTAATAGTAGAATAGGGTACAGACTAGCAGCATGGAAGGGAGGATGGGAAATTGGATGAACTAAGGGCGGTACTAGAGTTAGCCACTGAAGAAGAACTACAAGACTTAACAGCTATTCTGTTTAGTCGCAAATTTAATCCCCTAGATTATGTTCACACACCCGAACCCATCGTAGTGCAAAGCCAAGATCGTCAAGCTTGGTTAGATGCAATAGAAAACCGCTTTCGCTTTTTAGCGGCTGATGGGATCACGGTATTACGGGGGCGCACTGATCAAGTAACTTACCGACAAGCATTAATTCAAGTATGTAAATATTTGAAAATTCCTTATTATGAGGATTTAGCAACTGTTGATTTAGAAGCAGAGGTATTTTTGCATCTTTTAGGAAAGGTGTGGAAAAAATTGCCAAAACAAGAACAACAAAAAATTGCCACTAAAATACAACGTCAGTTATTATCATCAGAGGAGCAAAAACCATTACCTCTGTCATTACAAAAAGATCCTTTAGGATTAATTTTCAAAGGTGGTAGTGCTTTAGCTGTAACTTCCGTGATTCAGCCTTATGTACTTCAACAAATTGCCCGTCAATTTGCCATTCATTTAGCTACCTATCAAGTAGCCAAAGAAGCCGCAATTACAGGTACACAAGTAGCCAGCAAACAGTTTCAAAGCTATGTCACAGCACAAATGGCGCGAAGGGGAATGACTGTAAGTGCAGCCCGTTATAGTGCAGTTCGCACAGTATTTGCTGTTGTCGGACCAATGATGTGGGCTTGGTTTTTTGCTGATTTAGGTTGGAGAGCGATCGCTACTAACTATGGTCGCATTATTCCTACTATTTTCACCCTCGCGCAAATTCGTCTCACCCGTGCAGAATGTTGGGAGTTAGCTTGAACAAGGCTTTTTATCATCCTGATTTTAGTTTGCAACCTGCGTGGAACAGTCTTCAATTTGGGTTGCTTGTTTTCCCTGTCAATCCATTTTTGGGGGCTGTAACTATTTGTTTGGCATCATTAATAACTTGGGCGAAAAAATACCGCACCATTAGCCAAAAACCCCTGCACAAAGGATTTGCAATTTTAAGTTTATTGTTGTTGATAACTACCGGGTTTGCCTCTCATAAATTAGAGGCTTTCCTGGGTTTATTCAACTTATTACCTTATTTTTTTGTATTTGCCGGATTAACTTCCCTAATTCAAACACCTGCTCAATTATGGCGAATAGCTTGGATTATGATCATAGGTTCTTTACCTGTGGTAATTATCGGTTTTGGACAATTATTTTTAGGTTGGAGTTTTAAAATACAATTTCTTTGGGTGTTAATAGATTTGACAATTTCCCCTGGAGGAGATCCACCCGGACGTATGGCTTCTGTGTTCATGCACGCCAATACTTTAGCCGCTTATTTGGTGACAATTTTTATTTTGGGTTTGGGTTTATGGCTAGACAATTATCAAAAACTCCAACAAAAAATCCCACAGAAAATCACAACTAATTACCGTCCCATTATTTTCTTAACAATAGCAGTAATTGCGAATTTTATAGCTTTGATTTTAACCAACTCTAGAAATGCTTGGGGAATAGCGATTATTACCTGTTTAGCTTATGCTTTATATCAAGGTTGGCGGTTAGTTGTCGCTGGTTTTTTGAGTATTGCCACTAGCATATTGTTAGCAGCTTTTGCACCAGGAGCGATCGCGCAATTTTTCCGACGTTTCGTTCCTTATTTTATTTGGGCTCGGTTAAATGATCAAATGTACCCTGATCGGCCAGTAGCATTAATGCGAAAAACTCAATGGGAATTTGCTTGGAATTTAACACAACAACATCCCTTTACAGGTTGGGGTTTACGCAGTTTTAGCGGACTTTATAAAACCAAAATGCAAATTGATCCAGGTCATCCCCACAACCTATTTTTAATGTTATCAGCAGAAACCGGTTTAATTACCACTTTGTTATTTTGTGGGTTACTAATTTGGATTTTAATTACTGCTAGTCAAATTCTATGGAAATCAGAATCTTTAGAACCAGAAAACAGAATCATCTTTTTTAGTTATTTATTAGCCTTTATCGGTTGGATAATATTTAATACAGTCGATGTCACAACATTTGATTTACGGTTAAGTACATTATTTTGGGTATTTTTAGCTGCCCTATGCGGTGTATGTTATCAGTATAAGTCACGTCATCATACCCATTCTATGTGAGGTGGCGCTATATTTCCGTAGGGGCAATTCATGAATTGCCCCTACCATGTATAATTTGTTGTAATTTGAAAACAATCGTTACAATACTTAATTTCAGAAGTAGAATTACACTCAGGGGCGGTGATAGAAACCCATTATTTAGTACCTTATCAATCTTTAGGAATTAGTCGAGGTATCAGTTTACGTTATGATTCAGAACGAGCAGATGCTAGACCAATTTTGCATTTTGGTTATAACAATGTCCCGAATGATTCTAATTTGAGATTGATGGCTGAATTAACAATTAAACGGGGTGATTTTAAGTTAGAAGTACCCGGTTTTGTTGGAGGTGAATTTGGCTTAAATGGCGGGGAAAATTTCTGGTCAATTCCTAATGGTGGTGGGAAGATTGATGCTGCACTACAGGCAGATTTGAGAACTTTAGATTCAGGTCGTTATGATTATGATTTAACCACTGGATTAATGCGATTAAATAATAATCAGTTGAATGGTTCTACTTCTACCAGTAAGGGTAAATTCCTACATATTAATACTGTAAATAGTGCTTTTGGTAGTGGTTGGGGATTAGCTGGTTTACAGGAAATAGTTGTTAATGCTGATCAGTCGGTAATTATTATTGATGGTAATGGTAGTGAGTTATTGTTTGAAAAGAAAGCAGATAATAGCTATAAATCACCAGTAGGCGATTTTTCCACCTTAGAACGTTTAAATGATGGTACTTTCCGCAGGACATTGAAGGATCAGACAGTTTATACCTTCAATGGGGAAAATCTGTTAACGAAAATGCGCGATCGCGTTGGTAATGAAACTCAGTATGTCTATGAAAATCGCCGGTTAATGAAAATGGTTGATCCGGTAGGTTTAGAAACTACTTTTACCTACAGCAATAATAGAATTATAGAAATAAAAGATCCGGCTGGTCGTAGCACTAAATTAACCTACGATACTAATGGTAATTTAATCAAAATTACAGATCCCGATGGGACAAGTCGTACTTGGGAATATGACCCTAATCATCTGATGATTTCTGAGGTTGATAAGCGAGGAAATAAAGAACAGACATTCTATGATTTTGCAGGAAGAGCAGAATCCGAAGTTTAACAAGCTGACCAGCATGACTGATGAACTTGGTCATCAAACTCTTTATCAAATTGATCCCAATAACGGTAATCTTTTATCTCTAACTCAGGTAGTGGGTGAAGTTGGTGGCAATGATGATATTATTACCCAATTTACCTAGACAAATAATGGCTTAGTTGACCTGATTACCGACCCTCTAGGACGGATTACTGATAGTGATTATGATGCGAATGGTCGTTTAATTTCCATCATCTACGCTAAGGGAACAGCAGACGAAGCAAAACGCCAATTTGAATATGATTTAGCAGGTAATCAAACGGCAATTATTGATGAAAATAGTAATCGCACTACCTTTGAATATGATGCACTGAATCGGTTAGTGAAAATTATTGAAGCTGACCCCGATGGCAATGGTCCTTTAACTTCTCCGATTACTACCTATAGCTATGATGCTGATGGGAATTTGATATCAACTACTGATGCTGTAGGTAATGTGAATCAAAATACCTATGATAAGTTGAATCGGTTGATTGAAAATATTGATACACTCAACCAAAAGACCAGCTATAGTGATGGTGAAGGTAATCGCACTAAGCGGACAGAAATTGCTACTGGTCAGGTGACAGAGTATGTCTGGGATTACCGAAATCGTCTGACAAAGGTAAGTTTCAAAGATGCGGCTGGTAATGAGATTAAGACTGTAGAGTACACCTACGATGTTAATAACCGTCGCCTTGCCAAGAGTATTGATGCTGATGGTTCTGGTGCGGCTACTCCAACAGTGGAAAGGTATGTCTATGATGGACAGAATATTGCTCTCACCTTTGATGGTAATGGTACACAAACTCACCGTTATTTCTATGGTACGGGCGTTGACCAGATTTTAGCGGATGAGAATGGTCAAGGTCAGGTATTGTGGACGCTGACTGATAATCAAGGTACGGTCAGGGATTTAGTTGATGGAACTGGAACTGTTCAGAATCACATTACTTATGACAGTTTTGGCAAGATTACCAGTCAGACTAATCCAGTGTTTACAACAATCTTTGCTTATACTGGACGCGAGTTTGATGGTGAGACGGGGCAATACTACTATCGCGCTAGATATTATGATCAAAATGTAGGTAGATTTATTGGTGAAGATCCGATTGGGTTTAGTGCTGGGGATGCTAACCTTTATCGGTATGTTGGTAATAGCCCGACTAATGCTAATGATCCATCAGGTTTAATCATAGATACTGCAGCAGACACCATATTTATTGGCTATGACATCTATAAGATTGTTAAAGACAATATCTTCGGTAACTGCGACAATCTTGGAGAAAACTTACTTGCTTTAGGGGCTGATGTTGCTGGAGCGTTCATACCCTTTGCAACTGGAGGGGGTGCTGGTGTTAGAGCAGCTAAGGCAGCCGAGCGTGCGCTTGAAGCAGCCAGAGCTACTGAGCGTGCGGCTGAAGCTGCTAGAGCATCTGATCGTCTGGGTGATGCAGCTAGAGAAGTTCCCCAAATCACTGTCAACAAAAAACAAGGTGATTTAGGTGAACAGTTTATACGAGATAAACTAAATAATCACCCAAAATGGGAGGTTGTGGGAGAGCAAATTCGTATAAATACCCCAGAAAATGCAAGTCATCGAAATGTTGATATTGTGATTCGCAATAAAGAAACTGGAGAGTTAAGAAATCTTGAAGTTAAAACAGGAGGAGCAACTAGAGATGCACGTCAAGTTGCTAAGGATCAAGAAATAGCTAGGGGACAAGGTACTACATTCTCAGGAAAACGCGCTAATGATGCTGGATTTGCTAATGGTACACCTACAGGACCTATACCCACTTATGTTGTAAGACCCAGAGTTCAGTAACTCCTAAGAGGCACATTTTAAAATCCTTACTTAGTAAAAATTTCAGAAACTGAAAAAAAATGTGCTTCTTTTGTTTGTTGTAAAATAGCTTTTATTTTTTTGTTGAAGGCTCATATCTTTAGCAAAAAAATATATATAATCAGGATGATAATCAAATAAGGTATTAAATATGTCTGTAGAGAATCCAGAAATAATAGATGCAGTAATTTATAATTATGAAGAACAAAAAATAGGTCTAGTCATTATCGTATCAAAGCATTGGAATGAATATGATGATATTCTAGATTTGCTAAATAATAAAATTAATATGTATGTTTATTTTGTACAAAGTAAGCAGTTAGAAGAAACATACCCAGAATACAATCCTAATACTGTATTTTTTCAAATAGAATCTATAGAGAAGCCACCTCTTTATTTCATTGAAGGAATAGAGGACTTTAATAAACAACTTAAACAATATAACCTTTATATAGAAATTGGTAGTAATTAGGAATATTGTTTGGGATGTTGGGAGGTGCGATCGCTTTTAGGGATGTGAGAGGGCGATCACTTTTTAGGGATGTAAGGGGCGATCGCTTTTTGGGGTGTGGGAGTGCGTTCGTCCCAGTGCTGACTTGTCAGCTCGCTCTCAATGGAGAAATTTTTGGAATTAATCTGTTAAAATTGGTTCAGGTAAACAAGTCCAAATGTAAAATCAATGAAAATTAAAGCTATTATTTATCCTGCCCAAGAAGGGGGTTACTGGGCTGAAGTACCTGCACTTCCTGGTTGTATAACAGAAGGGGATACAATGGAAGAATTAATTAATAATCTTCAAGATGCTATACAAGGTTGGCTAGAAGTAGCAAATGAAATTCAAAAACCAGATCCAATCTCACAAGTGATTGAAATTGCAGTATGAAATCAATTTCTGGGAAAAAATTATGTAAAATTGTTGAGAACAAAGGTTGGATTCTCAAAAAAATTACAGGCAGTCACCATATTTATGAAAAACCTGATGAAAGTAAAATTATTTCTATTCCTGTACAATCAAGATTTAAAACTTGGGACTTTAAAATCAATCATGAAGATAGCTGAATTGGTAGAAGATGATTTGTAATTAATGTTTGTTGTGTAGGCTATAACATACGTTAGTCTTAGAGGGCATTTGAAAACTTTACCGAAGGCGATCGCTGTTTTGGGATGTGGAAGGCGATCACTTTTGGGGATATGGGAGGGCGATCGCTTTTGGGGTGTGGGAGAGCGATCGCTTTTGGGATATGGGGGTGCGATCGCTTTTTGGGATGTGGAAGGGCGATCGCTTTTTGGGGTGTGGGAGTGCGATCGCTTTTTGGGATGTGGGAGGGCGATCGCTGTTTTGGGAATGTGAGGGGCGATCGCGAAGCACGACCTAAAAATCATTTGCTAAAATAGAAGTAACTTAAAGTTACAGGAAAAACAAATAAATGATCACTTTAGAAATGGCGATCACTAAAATTAAACAATTACCTCTTGAACAGCGCAATGAAGTAATTAAATTTATCGAGTTCTTAGAATTTAAAGCAGGAAACATTGATCTTGCTTCCCAAGAAACAAAAACTACAAAAAATTACCCACTGAGAGGAAAACCTATTACCATTGCTAATGATTTTGATGAACCTTTGCCGGAACTTTGGGAAGCATTAGCAGAATGATTTTACTAGATACCCATATTTGGCTATGGTTACTTCACGATCCTAGTCAATTATCACAAGCAGCACAAGCAGCTATTGAAAGTGAAGAATCTCAAAATGGCTTATTAGTTTCCGCTATTTCTGTTTGGGAAGTAGCAGTTAAATCTAGTGTCGGTAAATTAGTTTTGCCTTTACCCATTGATGAATGGTATCAGTTAGCGCAAACTCATTCAGGTATAATCATAGAACCTTTATCACCCATAGATGCAATTGCCAGTACACAGTTACCAGACAATTTTCACAAAGATCCAGCAGACAGAATTTTAGTTGCTATTGCTAGACGTTATGAAATTCCCCTTGTTACCTGTGATGCCAAAATTTTAAATTATCCCCATGTAAAAACGATTTGGTAAATATGCGATCGCTTTTTGAGATGTGGGAGGGCGATCGCTTTTTGGGATGTAGAGGGGCGATCGCTTTTGTGGATGTGAGGAGTGCGATCGCTGTTTGGGATGTGGAGGAAGTACGATCGCTTTTGGGATGTGGGAGTGCGATCGCTGTTTGGGGATGTGAAGGGGTGATCGCTTTTTGGGGTGTGGGGGGGCGATCGCTTTTGGGATGTGGGGGGGCGATCGCTTTTTGGGGATGTGGAGAATCGAGAACTAATCATCTCTATTTCCACGAGTTAAATAACGGACTTCCTCCAATAAAATATTAAATCGCTGATCGCTTTCAGCTTGTCTTTGTTTGATCAATTCCATTTCGCGCTGATTTTGAGCAGCTACTTGTAGCAATGCTTGAGCTGTTACTCTCAACCCATCTATGCTATCTTTAACTTCAGTTATACTTTCCCTAACTTCAGTCACACTTTCTCGCAACTCAGTCACACTTTCTCGCAACTCAGTCACACTGGAAGCCAAATCATCAAGCATTTCATCATTCCACCGTTGTACAGTCATAGTATGTTCTTAATATTGCAATTAAACTAATGTTCTAATTATACCAAAGATATCGCTTGTTTGGGAATGTGAGAGGGCGATCGCTGTTTGGGGATGTGGGAGTGCGATAGCGAAGCGCTCCGTAGGAATCGCTTTTGGGGAAGTGAGAAGTGCGATCGCTTTTTGAGAATGTGGAGGAGTGCGATCGCTTTTTGGGATGTGGGATGCAATCGCTTTTTGAGAATGTGGAGGAGTGCGATCGCTTTTGGGATGTGAGAGGGTGTTTGAAAAGTTTTGGATCGTGATTTTAGGCACTTCATGATCCCCCCTAACCCCCCTTAAAAAGGGGGGAACTAGAGTCAAAGTCCCCCTTTTCAAGGGGAATTTAGGGGGATCTAGAAATAGTTGATACACCATCAGCGACTTTTAAAACATCCTCTGATGCTTTCAGGAATGGTAAAGGAAATAAACTGAGGTATAATAGAACTAACAAGCAAATAAAGACTAGGAAAATAGATATGATTACAGTAGAATTTCAAACCACTATTGAAAATGGGATGATCAAAATTCCCGAACAGTACCAACAACAGTTAAAACAACCCAATATAGTTAAAGTCACTCTTCAACAAGACACTTCTGAACAGTCTGGAAATTACCTCCAATATTTATTAGAACATCCGTTAAATATAGAAAAATTAACTCCAATGAAACGAGAAGAAATTTACGAAAACGAATAAAAAAATGACATTTTTAGATTCAAATATCTGGATATATGCACTTAATCAGAGTCAAGATATCCGAAAACATCAAATTGCTAACCATCTAGCCACACAAACAGGACTTTATTTAAGTACCCAGGTAATCAATGAAGTTTGTGTAAACTTAATCAAAAAAGGAAATTTTTCTGAAAATCAAATTCAAAATCTTATTCAAAGTTTTTATCAAATTCATCATATCATTGAACTTGATTTGAATATATTGTTAACAGCATCCACATTAAGAACAAAATATTTATTCTCATTTTGGGATAGTTTAATTATCGCCAGCGCACTATCAGTTAATGTGAATCAACTCTATTCAGAGGATATGCAACACGGTTTTACAGTGGAAGGATTACAAATTATTAATCCTTTTCTCTAAGCGATCGCTTTTTTTGGGATGTGAGAGGGCGTAAGCGTTGCGCTGCTGCAAGCAGTTCGCTGTTTGGGGATGTGGAGAGGTGCGATCGCTTGTGGGGGGGGAGGTGAGAGAGCGATAGCGATAGCATACCTACAGCTATTTCTGTGTTAAACTCAGAATTTTCTAACGTCAACTCAACATAATAATGAAATCAAAAATTTACATTGAAACAAGTATTCCCAGCTTTTACCATGAAATTCGGACTGAACCGGATATGATAGCGCGTAAAGAATGGACTCGTTTTTGGTGGAATAACGTCAGACAAAAATATGAACTGGTTACAAGTATTGCAGTTTTAGATGAACTGAACAAAGGCAATTTTCCTAATAAAGAAGAAGTCATTCAACTTCTAAATGATATCCAGTTGATAGATATAGAGCCAGAAATTGCTGAAATTGTCCAAACCTATATTCAAAATCAGGTTATGCCTAATGATCCTTTAGGCGATGCTCTCCATCTTGCCATAGCATCCTATCATAAATGTGATTTCCTGTTAACATGGAATTGTCGCCACTTAGCTAACGCTAACAAGTTTGGACATATTAGACGAGTAAATGTTATGCTAGGTTTGTATGTCCCTGCACTCGTGACACCTTTAGAATTAATGGAAGATAACTAATGATTACTATTGATGATTCTGTACTGCAAAAAATTCGAGAAATTCGTCATCAAATTTCTGAAAATAATCAGCATAATCCGCATAAATTAATTAAGTATTATCTAGAATTACAGCAAGAATACAAAACCAAAAAATCTAAATTAAGCGTTCAATAATTTTATGCTTGTTTAGTGCGTAAGCGTTGCGCTCCGCAGGAATCGCTTTTGGAATGTGGAAGTGCGATAGCGAAGCGCTGCTGCAAGCAGTTCGCTTTTTTTGGATGTGAGAGAGCGATACCTACGGTAAGCTACCGCTAACACCAATAGCTCATCAAAACTTTTGCAATTATAATTGTTAACAACCCAGTAAGTTATATTCGCAGCTATGAATAACGCATTACAATATATTTGTGATTCAGAAGGGCAAACAGTTTCCGTAGTTGTACCCATTGCCCTTTGGCAAGAAATAATGGCTGAGAGAGAAACCGCTTATCTATTAAGCAGTTCAGCCATGAAAGCAAGATTACTTGCAGCTAGAAAACGTCAAGAAGGAATTTCTTTGGAAGCAGCCTGTGAAAAACTTGGAATTTGATATGGATGCTTTTGAGGACTTAGCTTGGTGGATCGAAACTGATCGTAAAAAAGCATTAAAAATCATTAAACTAATTCGTGAAGTACAACGTAATCCATTTGAAAGCACAGGACAACCTGAAGCCCTAAAACACGATCTATCTGGCTGCTGGTCAAGGCGAATAGATCAAGAACATCGTCCAATACTATTCGGTTAACGAAATTTTCTACTTAAACAACCTATTGTATAAAAACAACAAATTGTTGAAGATGTTGGGTTTCGTTCCTCAACCCAACCTTGTATCTTAGAGGAGGTTGCATCTTGCCCGCTAAACTGATGTGGAAATGCTTTAACCTGCCATTTCCTCTAATACCTGCCTGATAGTATCCGTTGGTACTTCGTCTGTCACTTTAACTGCACCTATTTGGGTAGGTAACACAAACCGCACTTTCCCAGATTTGACTTTTTTATCTAATTGCAAAGCATCAATAATCGCTGCAATATCTAAACCTGCTGGTAATTTTGTCGGTAAACCTGCTTTTTTAATCAGTGCATTTTGACGTTCTGTGTCGGCTTTTTGCCAAAGTCCCAATTTTACAGCAATTTCCCCTGCTGCTATCATGCCAATACCCACAGCTTCACCATGTTTCAACAAGCGATAATTGGTTAAACTTTCCACCGCATGGCCGATAGTATGACCATAATTCAAAATTGCCCGCAGTCCAGATTCTTTTTCATCTTGACTGACAACATCTGCCTTCGCTTGACAAGAATGAGTTAATATGTAATTTATCAGGTCGGATTTTACATAGCGGAGTTGGTCAAGGTGCTTACTCGCTTCCAATTGAGTAAACAATTCAGCGTCCCAAATTACGCCGTACTTGATCACTTCCGCCATTCCCGCCCTAAATTCGGCTGCTGGTAAGGTTTTCAGGACTTCAGGATCTATTAATACTAAACTGGGTTGGTGAAATGCACCGATCAAGTTTTTACCTTGAGGATGGTTAACGCCGGTTTTACCACCTACAGATGAATCTACCATTGCTAATAAGCTGGTAGGAACTTGGACAACATTAATTCCTCTTAACCAAGTAGCAGCAGCAAACCCAGTCATATCACCAACCACACCACCACCTAAAGCGACCATCGTTGAGGAACGTTCTAACCGATGTTCTAAGGCCACATCATAGATTTTTTGGATGGAGTTTAAAGTTTTGTAGCGTTCTCCAGGGGGGAGGTTGTAGTGAACCACATCAAAACCAGCATTTTTTAAAGAGGCGATCGCCCTTTCCCCATAATGTTTAAATATCATCGGGTTAGAAACCAACAGTACCTTTTTACCCAGTTTTAAACCCGTCATCTGTTCACCCAGTTGATCTAAACTCCCTGGTGCAACAGTGATTTCATAAGAATTTTCTGGTATATCAACTTTAATTACAGAACTCATTTAACAACCCTGATATCATCACAATTTCGCGTATTTTATCGCAGTTTGGGTACTGGTGAATGGTGACTGGTGAATGGGTAGTAGTTGATAATTATGAATTATGAATTACGAATTACGAATTATTAATGATTCAATATATTTAGTGAACTAATTTCTGGAGTAATACAAATGGCTATCGTTGAATACATTGCATTTTTAGTCGTGTTTATGGGTATCGCAGTTGGTTTATTATTTGGTCTACGTTCCGCCAAGATCATCTAATTCCTAATTATTCACCCTAAAACCCTTTCTAGAGGCGGGTTTTCCCGCCCTTGATAAACAAACTCAAACCCTAACAGGTTTTCTACTCTGTCACCTGACCAGCAGGTGTTTTCCCCTGCTTCTCAAACGGTGGCCGCATTTCTAAACCCAATAAATTCAACATTTGCCGATCTGCATCATAATCAGGACAGGGAGTAGTCACCGTCAACATCTTATTATCATCACTGGAAAAAATCGAATTAGCACCCGCCATAAAACATAAAGCTTGTTCAACTTGGGAAAGTTTCGCCCTCCCCGCACTTAAACGCACATCAGAAGTGGGCATAATAATTCTAGCAGTGGCAATCATCCGCACCACTTCCCAAATCGGAACTGCCGGCTGATTTGCCAACGGTGTACCCTCAACCTGTGAGAGAATATTAATAGGTACTGATTCGGGATGGGGTTGTAAATTAGAAAGGGTGTATAACATTCCTACCCTATCCTCAATGCTTTCACCTAAACCGAGAATACCACCAGAACACACGGTTACATTAGTCGTGCGGACGTTTTCAATGGTGTTTAGGCGATCGCCATAGGTCCGAGTAGTAATCACAGTGCTATAATATTCCTCAGACGTATCTAAATTGTGATTATAAGCATATAATCCCGCATCTTCCAAATTTTGAGCTTGGTTTGCAGTTAACATCCCCAAAGTACAGCAAACCTCTAAACCCATCGAGGTGACATCTTTTACCATATCCAGGACTTGCTCAAACTGGGAATTATCCCGCACTTCCCGCCAAGCAGCACCCATACACACCCGACTTACACCGGTTTCCTTTGCTTTTTTAGCAATATTTAACACCGTATCCTTTTCTAAAAGTGCTTCCGGTTTTACCTCGGTTTTATAGCGTGAAGACTGAGCGCAATAACCACAATCTTCCGGGCAACCACCAGTTTTAATAGATATCAACTTACAAACCTGTATTTGTTTAGGATTATGAAATTGCCGATGTACAGTAGCAGCTTGATAAACAAGCTCTAGAAATGGTGTATTATAAATAGCCAAAATCTCATCTTTTTGCCAATTGTAGCGTATTCCCACCGTGACTATCCTTTTTTAGAATGTTACCAAAATAAACAAAATTACAGCAAAAACAGCAAAATAATAATTTTAGTATATGAAATCAGAACTGCCACTAATTAAAACTAACCGCTTATTTTTAAAAGTAGCTACTTCCGAAGATATACCGCAAATCATCAAATATTTTACTATAAATAAAGACCATCTTACTCCATTTTCACCTACTTGGGCTGATGGTTTTTTCACAGCAGAATATTGGCAATATCAAATTGAGCAATATCATCTAGAAATTATTCACGGTTGCGGTTTAAGATTCTTTATACATCATCAAAATAACCCCAAAGAAATAATCGGCGTTCTCAACTTCAGTAATTTTATACGCGGAGCAGCTAGTTTTTGTAATGTTGGATATAGTTTAGCAGAAGCAGCACAAGGTCATGGTTACATGACAGAAGCATTAAAAGCGGGAAATAAATATATATTTAATGAACTAAATTTTCACCGGATCATGGCCAATTATATGCCCCATAATCGCCGTAGTGGTAATGTATTAAAAAGAGCAGGTTTTGTAATTGAAGGATATGCTAGAGACTATTTATTAATTAATGGTCAATGGGAAGATCATATACTTACCAGTTTAACTAACTATAAATGGAAACCGTATTAACAGGAGTCAGGAGTCAGGAGTCAGGAGTCAGGAGTCAGGAGTCAGGATAAAGAATTGATGTTTTAACCCTATTCCCTATTCCCTATTCCCTATTCCCTATTCCCTATAATGTAAGATAAAGAGAACACCAATTAAAAACTACTAAAAATGACACTTGCTGAAACTCCAAATCCCACCACTTCAAGTAATCCTTTACTATCACTTAAATATGAAAGTGCCTTAGAATCATTAGGTAATGATTACTATGATGAAGTCGCAGCCGAGGAATTTCCTCAACACATTTTGCGCTGGCGTAATAATGCAATTTTACCACGCTTAGGACTTGAAGCAACAACAGTAAAAGACGAAGATTTTATTCACGCATTTGGTAAATTTCAAAGCAGAAAACCATTTTTAGCATTGCGTTATCACGGTTATCAATTTGGTGAATATAATCCCCATTTAGGCGATGGTAGAGGGTTTCTTTACGGACAAGTTAGGGGAATAGATGGGGAATTATATGATTTTGGGACAAAAGGTTCAGGAAGAACACCTTACTCCCGTGGTGGTGATGGAATGCTCACTCTGAAAGGAGGAGTTAGAGAAGTTTTAGCCGCAGAAGCATTACATCGTTTAGGTGTGAAAACTTCCCGTTGTTTAAGTATGATTGAAACCGGGTTAAGTTTATGGCGTGGTGATGAACCTTCTCCCACTCGTTCCTCAGTCATGATTAGAATGAGTAAATCTCATATTCGGTTTGGAACTTTTGAAAGATTGCATTATTTAAAACGACCTGATTTAACTCAAAAATTGTTAGATCATGTGATTGATGAATATTACCCAAACTTGAAAAATGAAGATGATAAATATGCTTTATTTTATGCTGAATTAGTCAAAAGAGTAGCCGAGTTAGTAGCGCAATGGATGGCAGCAGGTTTTTGTCATGCAGTTTTAAATACTGATAATATGTCAATTACCGGTGAAAGTTTTGATTATGGACCTTATGCTTTTATTCCTTCCTATGATCTATACTTTACTGCTGCTTATTTTGATTATTATCGCCGCTATTGTTACGGACAGCAACCAAGTATTTGTCATCTGAATTTAGAACTATTGCAAGAACCGTTAAAAGCAATCATTGATCTTGCTGATTTGCATCATGGTTTAGGTAAATTTGCCGAATACTATCATCTGGAATATCGAAATTTAATGTTGAAAAAGTTAGGTTTTGAAGATAGTAACTTAGCGGAAGGTGATGATTTATTAGATTTGACAGTTACTTTTTTGAAAGATAGTCAAATTAATTATCATCAATTTTTCGCAGATATGGCGCAGACTTTTTCTATGAAATGGCGTGATGAACCAGCTTTAGTAATGAATGGTTCTGATATTGTCCCATCTGTAGGTTCATCAACTATTTTTGATAATTGGTGTCTGCTTTATCATAAAATCCTGAATAATTTTGACCCTGAGCAAATGCAGACAATTTCCCAAACTTTAGCTAAATATAATCCCCAAGCAAATTTATTAAGACCAGTGATTGAGTCTATTTGGCAACCAATTGTAGAAGAGGATAATTGGCAACCTTTTTATGATTTAGTCAAAGGATTTCAATAGAACGTTTGATTGAGATTCTGATGGTTAAACAGGTGTAATTTCAGTTAACATTTGTCAGAGTGATAACTAGAGATTGCACCAAAAGAGTGATCAGTATTCACTTGAATGACTAAATCAACTTTCGAGGATCTTAATAATGGCTTGATCAATAATTCTGGATGTAATGAACGCCAAAAGTAATTGACAAATTCCTCGATTTGTGGATCATTCATGCCGGATTTACCAGCAGCGATCATTTTTCTTTCAGCTTGTTTACGCCATTCTAAAGAACAACGATAATCGCTGGGATCAAGTGCTATCAAGCTATCTAAGCGTTGCCATAGTGGTAAATAAGCTTGCAGTTGGTGATTCATGTCACGAGCAAAAGCCCGATCATCATCTGTGATAATGGGGGGTGGTGTGGTAGTAAAAGCTTGGGGATCAATGGGTAGTACACCCACAAACCAACCTTCAAACAGGACTATATCAATGTTGGTGACAATTTCTGGGGTAGAGCGATCGCCAGCACCAGAGTAAGCAGATTTATCGAAGCGGGGAACTGTCACAGGACTGTTGCCTTGACGAATTTGATCGAGTACACTTAAACCTAAGTCGATATCGTGAGTTCCTGGTGGACCACGCCAAATCAAACGGGGATCTTGCTGCGTTAAAGTCAAGCGATCGCTGTATGTTTTGTATAAGTCATCCAAAGATAAACTTAAAGTAGAGTATCCCAACTCCTGAAGAATCAAACTGAGAATCCGGGACATTGTGGTTTTACCAGTACCTTGTCCACCTAAAATCCCCTGAATGAAAGGTCTGCCTAACTTTTGTCGCTGGGATGCAATTTTTATTCCCAACGGTAGCCATAAATCCCACAATACCTGTAACATAGCCTGAATGGGAATTTGCAGGTTATTTTCACAAAATTGGTTAAAAGCAGGGAAAACCGATTTCAGTAGCTGCGATCGCTCTTGAATAACTTGAGTTACATTGTGGGGGGTAATATTAAAAACATTTGCCCTCACAGGATCAGCCAGTGTTGCTGCTTGTGCTAACACTTGCCAATCAGCATCTATTTCACCTGTGAGCAAAAATTCATTTAGCCACTCACTGAGCATAACTAGCACCCATTACCAAAATAACTTGATCAATTGATAATTGACAATTGATAATTGTTTCATTCAACGCTGAAAAACTTCCCTTTTCAGGGAAAAAAGCCAAAAATTCTGCTTTTTCAAGACTCTGACTTGAACCGGAGAGGTAATTGTCAATTTTTCATTGTTAATTGTCCATCATTGAAATCTTACGAACCCAGCTTAAAGGCTTCTAAGAATAGACTGTAGATGAAACCAACTTTCAGAAAGTTCAGAGTTTCCACCCACAGAGCTTGTCTAGCCAAAAAGCGGCGACTGTAAAAAATCCTGCTGGTGATCTCCGTTAGTAAAACCAAAAAAGCAGCGGCCACCATATCCAACTCGGCCTTTTGTCCAGCGGTAGTAGATACTGCCGATCCCATAAAAAAACCAAATAACCAACTGATTAAAAGTAGGGATAAGCGCCGCCAAGGATTAACAAACCATTGCTCCACACTCCTAGCAATGGTACTGAATAGGTTGTTAAGACGAGTATTTTGCATATTGGGGACTGGGGAATGGGGACTGGGGACTGGGTACTGGAGACTGGAGACTGGAGACTGGAGACTGGTGACTGGGGACTGGTGACTGGTGACTGGGGACTGGGGACTGGGTAATAGGTAGTAGGTAATAGGTAATTAATTATATTTTTCCCAATCACCAATCACCAATCACCAATCACAACTGAAAAAAATCTTATCTCTAAAAAGTATGATTATGAAATTTTCTATGTATCGCAATTTGGCAGTGATAACTTTTGCATTAGGATTACTAGGACTTGTAGCCGGATGCTTAGGACTGAGTGTATCCTTTGAGCCTGAGCAGCCAGACATTTTATCAACACTGACAGATCAAACCGCTACATTAGAAAAACAGACAAACTCACCAAGTGCGTCAAAGCAAGTTCTATCTGCTAGTACAACTAATGTCGCCAGTGCAACCAGCAAGCAAACAGAAAAACCCACTACAGAAAATTCACCTGCCCAAACTGATCAAACTACAAACTTTGGCAGTTTGCGAATGAGTAATAAAACAAATCAGCCTGTGCGTTTGGTCCTCTTAGGGCAACATTCAACAGTTAAAAATACCTCAGCCAATAAAAATAAATATAATGTTCCGGCACATTGGGATTTTGATCCCCAAGAAGGTAGTGAAAAAGGTTTAATTTTATCTCTGCCAGAGGGTAATTTAAAACTAGATCAAGGAGATATTTTAGTGGCCTTTGCCCAAGATGGCTCTCGACGCTATTGGGGTCCTTATGTTGTTGGGAAAACTCCCTCACCAAAATGGAATCCCCAAACCGAAGAATGGGAATTAATATTAATTCCTTAATGGGTACCCTGTCACCTATTCCCTATTCCCTCATCTAAATTGATCCCGGAACAAACAGGTAAAACCACTTTAGAGGTTGTTTCAAAAGTTTTTTATTGTCGCAAATACGGTAGGTTTACCCACACCCCACACTCTAGCTGTGACCTGAGAACAAAATATAACTAATAAACGACTTTTGAATTATTGTGTTTATGGGAAAGACACAATTTACCGTGTCTGTAAATATGGATTTATGAGGATCAAATTGAGCGATCGCCCTCCTATTGACCAATGGTTTAAAAACATAGAACAGCGTCCAGCCCCTGCTGTGACTATTGCTATCCTCTGGTTGCTGTTGATTAACTTCATAGCTTTTGTTTGGAATTTGGGTAGTATCGGCTTAGTTGACGAAACAGAGCCACTTTTCGCCGAAGCTTCCCGGCAAATGCTAGTTACAGGAGATTGGATCACACCCTTTTTTAATGGTGAAACTCGGTTTGACAAACCAGCGTTAATTTATTGGTGTCAAGCGATCGCCTACTCTATTATGGGCGTAAACGAATGGGCAGCACGTATACCCTCAGCACTAGCCGCAACTGCTGTCACAGCTTTATCGTTCTACATTGTGCAGTGGCATTTTGCCAAAAAAGATCAACTAGAACAAACAGCAAACCCCACCCGTCGTTACCTAACAGCCGCCCTAGCATCAGCTATCATGGCACTCAACCCAGAAATGATAGTTTGGGGAAGAATCGGTGTATCTGATATGTTACTCACCGGTTGTATAGCCTCCGCCTTACTATGTTTCTTTTTGGGATACGCTCAAAATTCCACCCCTTCCCGCTTCCCTAATAAATGGTATTTAGCTAGTTATGTGTTGATGGGTGGAGCAATTTTAACCAAAGGACCAGTCGGCATAGTTTTACCAGGTTTCATCATGATCGCCTTTGCCGTATACTTAGGCAAATTCTGGCAACTATGGCGAGAAATGCGCCCAATTTTCGGACTATTCCTAGTCTTCCTCGTATCTGCTCCCTGGTACATCTTAGTGGCTTGGCGCAATGGCTGGAATTTTATTAATGCCTTTTTTGGCTATCACAACATAGAACGCTTTACAGAAGTAGTTAACGGTCACTCAGCGCCTTGGTATTTTTACTTTTTAGTCGTGTTATTGGGGTTTGCACCATATTCAGTTTTTATCCCTGCATCTATAGCTAGACTAAAATTTTGGCGGCGTTCCCACTTTCTCAACCAAGAACGTTCTCAACACTTAGGTTTATTTGTCTGTTTTTGGTTTTTAGGTGTATTTGGGTTTTTCACCATCGCTGTCACCAAACTTCCCAGTTATGTATTACCTTTAATGCCAGCAGCAGCTATTCTGGTAGCTTTATTTTGGAGTGATCTATTTTCCCACACCCAAACACAAAAATCTTTCCGCATCAGCAGTTGGGTAAACGTTGCCTTTGTATCTACAATAGCAGTCGCCTTATTTAACCTCTTCAAATTAGTAGGCACAGATCCCGCAGCACCGGAACTTTACCAGCAAATTCAAAATTCAGGTTTAACAAATTGGGGGGGTATAATTTGGCTGGTTACTGCGATTATTATCGCCGCTTTCATATTAATTCGTAGTTTCCGTCCCATCATCGCTATTAATATTGTGGGATTTGTAGCATTTTTGGCAATTGTTTTAATGCCAGCATTATTTATGATGGATGCACAAAGACAAGCACCTTTAAGACAATTATCTGTACTTGCAGTTGAAGAAAAACAACCTAATGAAGAATTAGTCATGGTAGGTTTCAAAAAACCAACAGTAACTTTCTACTCACAAAAAAAAGTCACTTACCTTTCTGCTGCACAAGAAGCTTTAGATTATATTCACACTCAAGCAGCCAAAAAAACTAATCCACCATCATTACTACTTTTAGCCGAACATAAAAAGTTGATGGAAATGGACTTACCACCAGATAATTACAAAGATATTGCCACTAAAGGAGCTTATAATTTGATTCGCATACCCTTCCAACGTATTAAACAAGATAAAAAGGAAAAAATGAAAATTTCGTAATTTGTAAACAAGGGAATAGGTTGACAATTGTCAATTATCAATTGTCAATTGTCAATTATCAACTACCCCTTTCCTAATGCTTGATTAATTTGATTTAATAAGTCTGCCATTGAAATCGAATGAGGCAGTCTCTGAATAGCGATACTTTCGGGTATTTCTCCCAACAAATAATCATTATTTTGATTATTTTGGGTTTGATCAATGGCTGTATTTACCTGATTTAATTTTTTATCAATTACCAAAATTGGAGGTAAATTAAAAGATAAATCTGATAAATCTGACAAAGCTTTTAACGCTTCTTGTGCTTCTTTATCAGCAGCAGATTCTCCCAAACCAATTAATAGTAAATCAACACTTTGATGGCGAATTTGTTGCAAAACTTCAGTCCAAGAGTTACCCATAGCAGCTTTAAAACCAGCAGTTTGTAAATACTGAATTAAAGCTTGAAACCACTCATATCCCCTTTCATTATTCTGTGCAGAATAACCCATTTCCTGATCATTTGTGAGTGTTTGGTTAATATCTTGTACAGCAGATTTCTTTTGTAACCTATAACCCTTAGCTGACTTGCGTTTTACCTGTGGCAAATCACCCAACTTAGCCACATCTACGACTAAAATATTAGGAGGACAACCAATATTAGAAGCAATTTCCAACACTGATAATAAAGGATCTGGTTTGCCGTGACCATGCTCATTTTCCCTACCCAATGGCGTTAAGCAAGGAAATACACCCAATCCTGGTATTTGGGAAGCTGCCAAGGTTGTGGCTACATCACAAGTCACCAAAGGCAATTTTGCTAACCTTTGGTACTTCATCAAGTGTTGCAGATAATGTTGGGCATTAGAACTGTCAACATCCAACAAAATCACATCAAACTGCCACACCCGCGCTAAAATTTCTGCCTGATCTAAATCATCTACTTCAATGACTCGATGTTCACGCAGGGAGGGTTGGGGATTAACAGACTCTAATTCTGGATTCACCAACCGCAGAATCCGCAACGGAGTTTTTTCCGGTACAATATCGGTATTTGTTAAACCTACCTGCTGAACTTCTGGTGTAGCACACAATCTTTCTAGAATGGGTACTAAAGCTTGATGTTCCACTGGCAAACTCAAGAAAGCATCAGCCCTGTTAGCGTAAGCGTGTTCTTTTTCTGCCCCCGTAGCGGTGATAATCACAGGAATATGGTGAGTTGCACTATCAGATTTTAGTAAAGTCAGTACATCCCAACCGGAAAGCAGGGGTAGTAAGGGATTCAAAAAGATCGTTTTTGGTTGCAAGCGCCGCGCTTTTTCTAATGCTTCTGTCCCTGAACGCGCAATCACCACCCGATAACCTAAACCTTTCAGATTTTGGGTCAGGTCTTCAATATATCGCGCTACTGCCTCAACTACTAATATTAACCTTTGAGAAGAAATAGGTTGATGTACTTCTAAATTTCCCCCCTCTGATTCAGAAAAACTGGTTTTGGGAGGAGAAGGAGGTAATAACAATGTAAACTGGCTACCTTTACCTTCACGAGACAAAAAGCTCACATCTCCACCATGTAATCGAGCTAAAGCCCTTGTTAATACTAACCCTAAACCAGTGCCTTCAAATTGGCGAGTTAGGGGATTTTCTAACTGTTGGAATTTTTGAAAGATTAAATGTTGTTGATGTTCAGGAATACCAATACCTGTATCCCACACTGTAAAAGCAATCCATCCTTCCCAGCGATTTACCCGCAACCCCAGTTTCCCAGTGGTTTCAGTGAATTTAAAGGCGTTGGAAAGTAAGTGTACCAGCATTTGCCGCAAGCGTAATTCATCTGCTACCATCTCCTTTAAACCAGGTTCAATGGTCAGGCTGAATTGGTGATCATCTGAAAAATCGGTGCTTTTGCTCGGTTGACTGTGAAGTGTTCTGGCTTCTGATAAAGCGCGATCGCACACTTCCCGAATCTGTACCAGCGATGGAGTCAGTTCCATCTGTCCCGTTTCCATCCGCGTCAAATCTAAAATGTCATTCACCACACTCATCAAATGACGGCCACTTTGATGAATCAAACCCGCATAACGTGCTTGTCTTTCGTTCAGTTCTCCTAATTGTTGATCTGCCAGTAATCTTGACAAGCCTAAAACTGCTGTCAAGGGCGTTTTTAATTCATGGCTAATACAAGCTAGAAACTCATCTTTCAACCGATTAAGTTGAATTAAATCAGCATTTTTAGCTGCCAATTCTTTAAAAAGTTGTTGTTGTTCGGTCACATCCGTAGCTAAAACCAACCACAGATTATCAGTGAAATTTGCTGAATTATTAGTTGAGTTGACAACTTCTGCATCACTACCCCCAACTTTTAATTCAGGACTATCCAGGAGGATTTTAGCAAACTGCCAAATTTGCTCTTGACCATTTTGCACCTGAACAACACAAGTACAAGTACCTTGTTGAGCATCCAAATAGCAATGACTGGATGTAGCATTTGCTTTTCCTTGCTGCTCCTGCATCATTGCTAAAACCGATGTGGAGTGAGGTGCTTGACTGCTTGTATGCAAGTTATGACTTCTGGCTTCTGGCATCAGCGTCACAGCATCTTCACTTGCACCCTTGTTAATATCACAATAAGCCTTGAATGTTTGTCGATGGATATATTCTGGGTCTTCACGCCTGACAGGAGATAGGATAGTTTCTACTTGTAGCCTAATTCCTTCTGGATCTTTCAAAACTCCCAATTGTTGCCACCAAGCAGGATTTTGTGTTAAAACTTCACCGGTGCTTGTTTGCAACATTAAAGGCCAAGGCAGTCTTTCCAATAACTGCACTAAAGCGTTATATCTCGGTGATTGATGTTGATTCTGCTTATAAGAGCGATTTTTTCTTCTAGTATTATTTTCCGTCGTCCCAGCAACTTTAGAGGCAATTGTAACTTTATTTTTAGCTAAAAAGCTGAGTAGGCGTAGGTTATCTAGCAGACCTAAAAATTTACCATCTGCATCAATCAATGCCCAATCTAAATTTTTATTTTTTTGGTTTTGTTGGTGACGTAAAAACAAACTTAATTTATCCAGTGGTTCAGAAGCTGGTATGGTTTTGATGGGCGAAATCAGACTAGGACTCAAAGTGGAAATTGATTGCTGTAGATTTAAAAACGTTTCACCACTGGCTGCTGTTAATAATTTTGGGATTAAACGGGCAGAATACAATAATCCTATGGGACTTTGTTGTTGATTTACCACTACCAAGCGATCGCACTGTTCTTTCTCCAAAATCTCCAGCACCACTGCCAGAGTGCTTGTTTGGGAGCAACTGGGTACGGTTGCTAGAAAGTCATAAAGCGGGTACTGTAGCATTAACATAAAGCTTAGGGGATCTTTCTTCCTGTAATTGCCTCTGGCATCAACATCTGCCAAAGTGCTGATATTTTTCAGGCCTGAAGCCATATCCTCCTAAAAGACGCATAAAATCTTTCCTAGAGATACTGTAAATCTATTCCAGCGATTCACTCACTTTGATCGGCAATTTCCCAATTTCATCATTCCCAGAGCAGTTATACTTGAATGTGCCACTCTTGTGAATGAGTAAACAACCAGCATCTTACTGGTATGGAAACTCCTGATGGATAGTTACAGCTAAAACAATTATCGCTCCAAAGATTATTTTAGAACCTTGAGGAATTATAATGATTTAAAATGAAACCATACTTTAAATTTGTTTATGCATCTTATCAAGGAGTACAATGGAAAAATCTATATGCCGATAGATAGACATTTATAGATCATCAGATTAGCTACCACACATTCTCTGTTGAACGCTTCACCGATTACCTACTAAGTTATATCACTGACGGACAAAACCAGTTAGGAATTGGTAATTTCTCAATAATTTTTGACAAAAGGCGTTCTTTACCCTGATTTTACTGAAAAGTTTTTATCAAACTGAATCAGCACTGAAGCGACACTCTCAGCGTTCATCATATATAAACAATATATATAAACAATAAATGTTATTACCTATATTATTGATTTGTCCAGCAATTCTTAAGAAATATTTATATAATGCTGATGCGGCAAATACCCAAGCTGGTTTAATCGGGCAGTGCAGGAATTTGATTGATGAGATTTTTTCTCAATTTTTTGGGTTGCCGCTGACTGCTACCACTCCTATCAACGGACAGTTTTTACACAATAGGATGCAGTTAAATAACAATCTATCAGGGAAGCATCTTAATAAGAATAATCATGTATTGGCGTGTAATGAACAGAAAAGCCAGCAATGGTTTCAAGAAATGAGTCCATCGGAAAAGCAGGAACTATTAGCGAACCTCAAATCTGATTACCGGAAAATTCTCATCAATTATTTTATCACAGACAAAACTCTCAAAACTGCAATTGATAAATTCATCAACACCTTATTTTATGCTAATATTCCTGTGCCACAAATTATAGAAATTCATGTAGAACTGATTGACGAATTTTCCAAACAGCTAAAATTAGAAGGCAGGAGCGATGAAACATTACTAGATTACAGGCTGACCTTGATAGATATTCTGGCACATTTGTGTGAAGTATATAGATGTTCTATGTCTAAAATGAACTGAGATAAATTCATGCTATCTTGGATTTTGACTCATGAGTTAAAGAATCAAAAATTGACAGGATTGATTTTTAAATTGTTTAAGATTAATCCTATTGCAACAGGCATCTGTTATTAGTTTCAACAAATGCATCAGCCTATTTTGTATTCCTATTCTGATATCTAAACTGTACATTTATGAATAAAGTCCAAAAAACCTATGTTCTCAAGCTGTATGTCGCAGGGAACACACCCAACTCCGTGCGAGCATTAAACACACTCAAAAACATATTAGAACAGGAGTTTCAAGGAGTTTATGCCCTAAAAGTAATTGATGTTCTCAAAAACCCACAATTGGCAGAAGAAGACAAAATTTTAGCCACACCGACATTATCAAAGATTTTGCCCCCTCCCGTTCGCAAAATCATAGGTGATCTTTCAGACAGAGAAAGAGTTTTAATCGGTTTAGACTTACTTTATGAAGAATTAAATGAAGAAGACTGGCAACAGTAACATATAGCAGTCAGCATTCAGCAGTCAGTATTCAGCTTTTTAAAACTCTTGACCCTAGTAAAGAACATTTTTTCATAAAAACTCTGTACAGACTTTAGGAATTTAAAAAATCGGGTTAAAGACCTATATAATCAACAATGAGTGACCAAGAGCAACAAGAACAACAAAAACCAGCAAGTGGTGGTGTAGAGAAAATTCGCACCATGATTGAGGGCTTTGACGATATTAGTCATGGCGGTTTACCAGTGGGCAGAACAACCTTAGTCAGCGGTACATCTAGTACTGGGAAAACCTTATTATCCCTGCAATTTCTTTATAATGGTATCACCTACTTTGATGAACCAGGAGTATTTGTTACCTTTGAAGAATCACCTAGCGACATTATTAAAAATGCCCATATTTTTGGCTGGAACTTACAAAAACTAATTGAAGAAGGCAAACTGTTTATTCTCGACGCTTCCCCCGATCCCGAAGGGCAAGATATTGTGGGTAACTTTGACCTTTCCGCCTTAATTGAGCGATTACAATATGCGATTCGTAAATACAAAGCCCATCGTGTTTCAATTGACTCCATTACCGCAGTCTTCCAACAATATGAAGCAGTGGGAGTAGTGCGGCGCGAGATATTCCGCCTCGTAGCACGTCTTAAACAATTATACGTCACCACACTCATTACCACAGAACGGGGAGAAGAATATGGACCTGTAGCTTCCTTTGGGGTAGAAGAATTTGTGTCTGACAACGTAGTAATTGTTCGCAACGTTTTAGAAGGAGAACGCCGCCGCCGCACCATAGAAATTCTCAAATTGCGCGGTACAACCCACATGAAAGGTGAATATCCATTCACAATTACTAATGCTGGAGTTAACATCTTCCCCTTGGGAGCAATGCGTTTAACACAAAGGTCTTCAAATGTCCGTGTATCTTCAGGAGTTAGCACCCTAGATGAAATGTGTGGTGGTGGTTTCTTCAAAGATTCGATTATTTTAGCCACAGGAGCTACAGGTACTGGTAAAACTCTCTTAGTCAGCAAATTTATTCAAGATGGTTGTGTCAGCGGTGAACGAGCAATATTATTTGCTTATGAAGAATCCCGCGCTCAACTGTCTCGAAATGCTTATTCTTGGGGAATTGACTTTGAGGAATTAGAACACCAAGGTTTATTAAAAATAATTTGTACCTATCCTGAATCAACAGGTTTAGAAGATCACTTACAAATTATTAAATCAGAAATTGCCGATTTTAAACCAGCCCGCATTGCTATTGACTCCCTTTCCGCATTAGCTAGAGGCGTAAGTAATAATGCTTTTCGCCAATTTGTAATTGGGGTAACAGGTTATGCCAAACAAGAAGAAATTACAGGCTTCTTTACCAATACCAGTGACCAATTTATGGGATCACATTCCATTACAGATTCTCATATTTCCACCATCACTGACACAATTATTATGTTGCAGTACGTAGAAATTCATGGAGAAATGTCACGGGCAATCAACGTCTTTAAAATGCGGGGTTCGTGGCACGATAAAGGGATTAGGGAGTACAATATTACGGCTGATGGACCTAATATTAAAGATTCCTTCCGTAATTACGAGAGAATTGTCAGTGGAGCGCCTAGCCGCGTTAGCATAGACGAAAAGGCGGAACTTTCTCGCATTGTTAAACGTTTTGAAGACAAATAAACTGCTAAATCCCGAAAGAAGCTAAATTCGGTATATAGTATGTTATTTGCTTCATTTAGCATCATGTTATATTCTGTGAGAAGACAAGTTTTCTGCCGCTAAATGGTTTTTCTTGTGAGGGGATGCGGTGAAAAGACAGCAAATATTATTTCATAGTTTCTTACCTGGTGTAACAGCAGCAGTATTAACAACTCAATCAGCTTGGGCTGGAACATTCAAAGTTGATGAGGTAAAGCTGGTGTCTTCTCCTGGTGTCTTGGCTGCAACCGATGTGAAAACCTCAGTTGTGGAAATCAATAGGCAACTGCCCATTACTGCGGTTGATAATTCTCCAGCCTTTTTACCTAATCTTGATTTTAGTCAACTCAGTTTTCCAGCTACGGTGAATCAGAGTGTGACAGAAATTACTGCTGCTAATAATACCAATGTGCCAGCAGTAAAAAGCCTGAAAACTGTTTTACCAGTTTCAGTCTCTGTGACAAAAGTATCACAGTTAACAGCACTAAATAAGTGTTTACAGGCAGAACAGAAAAGCCAAGCAGCTTTGCTCCTGTCCACAAGTAGTTGTTTACAAAAAAATGTAGATAAGGATAGTCAAAAGGTAGCCCAGGTAAATGTTCCTACTGAATCAGGAACTCCAAATACAGAGCTACCTGCTCAGAATACACAAAATGTAACACCTACTCCTACAAGTTCTACGGAGACAACACTGGAAAACCTGAGTCCCAGTTCTAATCCTCTGGTATTTCCTACTAAACCAGAGGAAGTGAAACTTCAGGAAACTCAGCCGATTACTTTAGAACAGGCTCTGGAATTGGCAAAGCGGAATAATAATGATCTACAGGTAGCTGTTTTGCAGTTGGACAATAGTAAAGCGGCTTTAAAAGAAGCTCAAGCTGCCTTATTGCCCACTGTCAGTTTGAGTGGTAATGTCACTAACAGCCGTAGCACTAACAGCACACGGGTAGCTAAACAATCACAAAGGTTCAATCCTGAAGCACCTGATGCTGAATCTAATACCGCCTTCGATAGTCAAGCGCAACTGAGATATGACCTTTATACCTCTGGGAGCAGAAACGCTGCGATAAAGCAGGCTGAGGAACAGGTGCGTTTTCAGGAATTGGATGTAGAAAGGCAATCTGAAGAAATACGCTTAAACGTCGCCACAGATTACTATAGTTTGCAACAAGCAGATGAAAATGTGCGGATTTCTCGATCAGCAGTCGAAAATTCTCAGGCTAGTTTGCGAGATGCTTTGGCTTTAGAACGGGCTGGAGTGGGTACAAGATTCGATGTATTGCGATCGCAGGTGAATTTAGCCAATGCTCAACAAGAGTTAACTAATGCTCTGTCTCAGCAAATCATTGCTCGGCGACGGTTAGCGGTGCGGTTAAATCTGCCCCAATCTGCGAATATTAGTGCGGCTGATCCTGTACAATTAGCTGGTCTGTGGGAAAGAAGCTTAGAAGATAGCATTGTCTTGGCTTATCAAAACCGTCCCGAACTACAACAGCAGTTGGCACGACGCAATATTAGTGAACAGCGCAGGAAACAAGCTCTAGCATCTTTAGGACCACAAATTAGTTTAGTTGCCAGCTATGACTTGCTAGATGTTTTTAATGATGATGTCAATGTCAGTGACGGCTATTCTGTGGGAGTGCGAGCCACTTTGAATTTATATGATGGTGGCGCGGCAAGAGCAAGGGCAGCCCAGGCTAAAGCTAACATGGCAATTGAGGAAACTCGATTTGCACAACAACGCAACGAAATCCGCTTTCAAGTAGAACAGGCTTATTCTACCCAAGTTGCTAACTTGGAAAACGTGCAAACTGCTAATGCGGCTCTTGAGCAAGCCAAAGAATCCCTCAGATTAGCGCGTTTACGTTTTCAAGCTGGTGTAGGGACTCAAACCGATGTCATTAACGCAGAAAATGAACTCACCAGATCCGAAGGTAATCGCATTCGCGCCATTTTGGATTATAATCGTGCTTTGACAGAGTTACAACGCTTCGTCACCTCCAGAGCTTTTAATAAGTAAACAAATATAGCAGGAGTCAGGAGTCAGGAGTCAGGAGTCAGGAGTAAAACCCTTTTGTAGTAAGAGTTTCGTGATTAATTGATGTCCTAACTACTCTGTCTCCGGCTATAAAAACTGTTTACAAACCCCAAAAAGCCTCATTGCCAGTTATTAGACTGTAAAATGAGGCTTTTTAGTGAAAAACGCTATATTTGTTACAGGTGATTGGTGATTGGGGACTGGTGATTGGGAATAAATATGTTTCTTTCTTCTGCTATATAAAACCTAGACAAAGCTAGACTTTACTTTCTACTTCAACGGGAGCATGGGAGCGGTTATCCCTCAGTAGACTTGCACGCCTTAGCCAGACGCGATATTTCTCAAGTTAAGATTTACAAGAAAGACTACCGCTATCATTGCTTGGTTTTCGCGTTGGCAATAGTCTTAATTCAATACTTGATATCGTAGGATTATA
>NZ_JAQMTI010000029.1:0-33798 GCF_028329225.1 Sphaerospermopsis kisseleviana CS-549
AGAACACACGAGTCAAATTAGTTTGAAAGTGATGCGGAAACAAAAATCTAAACGTCCAGATCCTCCTTGGATTCAATATATAAAACAACATACTCGTCATTATATTGAAACCGTATTTAGTTCGATTACAAGTGATTTTCCCAAATCCATTCATGCCGTCACATATCAAGGGTTTTTACTGAAAGTTCAGGCATTTATTTTTGCCTTCACTCTGCAAGAAGCATTTATCTAATCAGTTACTATTCATACTTTTAATTTCATTATTACTGACCGTCGCTTCTGCATTCCAGGAGTCAATTTTTGATGACTTTCTTTCCTTTTGAATCTCTACCGGCTACTTGGGTTATTACTTTATTGACCCATTTATTTCCCAAACTTCACCCTAGCGTTCACGAAGTGCAGCGTAGCTATCGCTCTTCCTCATAACTAGCAACTTGGGTTAATAGCTGACTCTGACAATATATCTAACTTTGTTCTCTGGGGTTTCCCGAATCCTCTGCTCATGGCTGCACCTCTGCTATTAGTTTAATTTTATCAGAATGTTTGTACCATTGTTAACGTTGGGGTGGGGGAACTGTAGGTATTTTAAACATTTGAAGGGGCATCTTTCAGCATTCGACGAGCTAATTTAACGTAGGTTTTAGCTGTAGAGTATGGTATTTCTAAATCTTGGGCTATGATTTGTAAGGATTCCCCCATTTCCCTTCTTGCTAAGATTGTCGCCCAAGTTGTGGCTATTTTTTCAGTGCGATCGCCTCCTGTCCGTTTTCTTTGTGCTGTGAATATTTCTGTTAGTTGTTCTATGCGTTCTGGTAATAAATTAGTTGTAATTTCTGAGGATATATTTGATTTTGGTTCTATCCATTCTAAGCTGGTTTGCCCTAGTCCAAAGGTGGTTTTATGTCCAGTACCACAATAGGGAGCAAGTTGTACTAAAGCATAAAATAATTGGGTAAATTCGATGTTAGCTAAGGCGTTTTTTGCTAATCCTAAAGAAATTGCACCTGTAAAACCTGTGACAGAACCCCGTTTACCTGCGGCAACTTTGACAGATTCTAAACTGTGTTTATGAATGATGACGTTTTCATCTATCCATTCTAAAAAAGCATCTTGTTCTACGGGCATTCCTGAAAAATCATTCCAACGTCTGAGGTAACTATGAAAAAGATTAATGGGAACTGGAAGCGGGAAATGATGTCCTTTGCGGCGAAAACTGGTAGGTGAAATAAAACTGAGATTAATGTTATTATGTTGTTGGGTGGATGATGCTAAAATTTGCTGATAAGTAGTTGGTGGGTTAACAATATTTATTTGTTTGATTTGTAATTCCGCATCTCTTAAATTTATGGTTGATGGCAGTTGGGTTAACCATTGTTTTAAAAACTGGACTACTGGCTGAGAAAAAACGTTAACATACCAATGATAGGTGTTATTTGCTTGTAGTTGTAGTTGTTTACCAGTAGGAACTAATTGACCTTCTAAGGCAGAAATATTAAAGGGTTTTTCTGATTCCCCATCATGTAAATATGCTGAAAGTGTTGGGTTAATTTGGCGTACTTGATCCAAAAACCAAGCATGGAGGGCAATGGTATATTGAGAATATAAAGATGCGGAAGTAGCTGGTTCTAAGTCAAATACTAAACCAATTAATTCGGTATTTTCTGCCCATTCTAAAGGTGTGTTTTTGGCTGGGGCTTTTCGTCTGTTAGATGCTGCTGCTCTTGGCATTATTTTGAGTTATATTTTGTGATTATCATTGATTCTACTCTCTTTTAGTCCCCTTGTGGGGATTTATTTTCATTGGTTTTTTTGGCGATCGCACTTGTTTCAGTCCCCTTGCGGGGATTAGTTATGTGGAAACCTCAGATTAAGTGCAATAGTACATGATGAGGTGATTCTAGTTTCAGTCCCCTTGCGGGGATTAGTTATGTGGAAACAAAATTACACTTTAGACCTCAAACTGTTACCTGATAAGTTTCAGTCCCCTTGCGGGGATTAGTTATGTGGAAACGACTTTGGATTGCGCGTTGTCTGTCTAATTTTTCAGGTTTCAGTCCCCTTGCGGGGATTAGTTATGTGGAAACCAAATTCCCCATTGCTCAGTCTAGCCATGATGGAATGTTTCAGTCCCCTTGCGGGGATTAGTTATGTGGAAACTAATGGCTTGGGTTGTGGGGTCGGCAAATCCTTCTACGTTTCAGTCCCCTTGCGGGGATTAGTTATGTGGAAACTTTACGTTTACCGTAAAGAAGCTAAAGTTCGGAGTGGTTTCAGTCCCCTTGCGGGGATTAGTTATGTGGAAACAAAGTGAGAAGGCAACAGACTTGGGGACAAGTTAGTTTCAGTCCCCTTGCGGGGATTAGTTATGTGGAAACCACAGACGAAGAGGGCTATGTAGTCTCTAATGGCAGTTTCAGTCCCCTTGCGGGGATTAGTTATGTGGAAACATTGTCCATCAATGTATGGAAGTCTCTGAGTGTAGTTTCAGTCCCCTTGCGGGGATTAGTTATGTGGAAACCCTAAAAATGAAATTGTACCCGTTGGTGATAAATTGTTTCAGTCCCCTTGCGGGGATTAGTTATGTGGAAACGCCCTCCTGCACAACTGACAGACTCAGGTATAAAATCTGTTTCAGTCCCCTTGCGGGGATTAGTTATGTGGAAACTGCAGAATTTATTTCAATCTTTTGTAGAAGGTTCTTGTTTCAGTCCCCTTGCGGGGATTAGTTATGTGGAAACAGAAAATTGAGGGTCTTTCTGGTGTAGAATTTAGGTTTCAGTCCCCTTGCGGGGATTAGTTATGTGGAAACCAAGTGCTAGAAATGGGGCAGGTTTGGCAGTCTACAGTTTCAGTCCCCTTGCGGGGATTAGTTATGTGGAAACTGAAGTTGCCCACTGAAATATCAGCGCAACAGGTTATTGTTTCAGTCCCCTTGCGGGGATTAGTTATGTGGAAACGAGTCAGGTCGCAGCGACAAGAGGAAGCAGTTTAAGTTTCAGTCCCCTTGCGGGGATTAGTTATGTGGAAACACTGATGCCTTCTTAATTAGCCATTTAGGAGGAGGTAGTTCTTGTTTCAGTCCCCTTGCGGGGATTAGTTATGTGGAAACCCCGCCATCTGAAACATAGTCTGGGGGAAGATTCCAGGAGTGATTTTGGCGGACCTCTCAAAAAACCTCATTTCAGGCTTCGGGTCAACTGCCAACTGAAACTAACAAAAAGCTGAAAGTATTTAATTATCAAGGTTCTGGCGATTTGGCGGACCCCCCAGGGTTTTTGCCCCCGCTTCGGTTTGCCAAAAATTCAAGCTCATGTATCAATTATATGATTATAGCTTGCTCTTGTCTAGGGGTTTCCGAACCATAAGTAATAGTTTTTTTCACACTCCCAGCATCTAGTACATAAATTCTAATCGAATCCTCTTCAGATTTAATCAATCGTTCTATCTTGGTTTGTAGTGTCGCAAACTGCACCGCAGTTAAAAAACATTCAAATACACTATATTGCGTCCATTTCCCGTAACCACCCAACATTTTATGTAATCTTGTCCTGCGTTTGTTAGCAGCTTTGCTATCTGGTAAGTCGTAAATTATGAGATAAAAATGTGTTGTCATCTTAATGATAATGGTTTGTAGGGTACACCTTCTTGTAAATGACGACTCAATAACCGTGCTTGTAATTCTATTCCCCGTCTGTAGGTACAGCGATAATCAAACACCGGATGTTTAAATTCATCATTCATCTTTTTATTAAACGCTTCGAGAAATGTTTTCCTAGCATTATCTTTCAAACGATAAGCACCCAAACTTTCATTAAAATCCTGGGGTTGAATTTCTTTTTTGTGCAACACCGACAACACCAAATTATCAGCTATCAATGCTCTAAATTCTTCCATTAAATCCAACACCATCGCCGGTTGTCCATGATGGACTTCATGTAAATAACCGATATAAGGATCTAAACCAGCCACATTTACTGCTGCCATTACTTGACCTTGTAATAAAGCATAAGCAAAACTCAATAATGAATTTACTGGGTCAGTTGGTGGACGGCGATTTCTACCATTAAATGTCCATTGTTTACCTACCATATTCTGCCAACAAGCGAAATATTCCCTAGCTGCTAAACCTTCCACACCCCTAACTTGGTCTAATGTTTGTTGATTTTTAACTAAACCTTTACGTTCTTTGAGGGGATTATCTTTTTCATTATGTCGGTACAATACATGATATTGATTATGAATTTTTGCAGTGACAATGGTTTTCACTAATTCCAATCTTTTCACGGGATCATAATAAACTTGATATTGTGCTAACCGCAGTTGTCCATTACGAGAAGATTTAGGTAACGCTGAACCCAAGTATTTACCAAAACTAGAAAGATAATGTATGGGCATTCCTAATTCTAAAGCATAGGCAAAGGCATCACCAGTTACTTGGGGATTACCCATCAACATGATTTCATTCACAGTTTGAGCAGCGACTTTACATTTTTTCCAAGTTCCATCTTCTTGTTTTAAAGCTACCTGAAAAGCTTCATAATCTTTGCTAAGAATAGCATCAGGTTGAATTACATACAAAGTAGTCATAATTTTAGGATTCCTGAGATTTTAATTGTTTGACTTCAAAGGGTAAACAAATTCGTTGTAAACTACAAGATTGGCATTTTTTGGTATGCTCAATAGGTGCTGGCATTTTGTTTTGACTGGCAACTTGAGCTAATGCGATCGCCTGTTCAGTCATTTGTCGTAATTGGGGAGTAAAAGCCACAGTTTGTCTACGACGATTGGCATGATAAAATATTTCACCATAGGTAATATTTCTACCTGTGCGTTCTTCCAAACATAAAGCCGCAGCACATAATTGAAAATGGTCGTTTAAATGTTGTGCCATCTTGCCTTTTTTGTATTCCACCGGCACAAGTTGACCATCACATTCTTCCACAGCATCAATAACACCGGAAACCTTGAGACGTTCGGACCACACCCATTGTTGTTGATGAACTAAAGTTTCACCATCTTGAAAAGTACCATCTTCATTAATATTACGGTGGATATGACGACCTAAAATAATGTGTTCATTGTCTTCCATTTCACCTAACACATATTCCAGGTAAAAACGCCGGGGGCAATATTCCCAAGCATTGAGATAAGCTAAGGGTAAATAATCTTCATTCATTTTATTGGTAATTGGTAATTGGTAATTCTAAATTCTTCATTCTAAATTCTTCATTCTTACTTGTCCCATTCCCATAGTTGTTTTTCTCCCCACACCAGAAAAGACAGCAAAGTGAGATAAAATAGTAGCAATCCGGGCTTGTTCAGGGTCTGAAAAACGGTATTTTACCCAACCCACAGAACCAATTTCAGCACCAGATTTCATTTTTAAAACATGGGTTTTGAGGTCAAAAGCAGAAACCAAACCTTGCCATTTAACTTCAGGGAATTGTAAATCTGAAGGTGCAAAATGATTCCAACGACGTAACAAACTATTAAATACTAACTCCGGTAAAGGGAAAGGTTGAATATTTTGATGTTGCTTAAAACTGGTGGGTGATACAAACCGCAATTCAATAGTATTTTGTGTTGGTAATTCTATCAATTTTTTAAAACTGTTAGATTCCACAACATTTATCCATTGACCTAATCTACAGGTTATTGCCGCTAAAGTAATTTCACCACCTATATTGTGACTCAATCCCCACAGTAAAGGTGCTAAAAGTTCAGGTTTTAACAGAGTAATTCTTAACTGTATTCTCTGCGGTGAAGTGTACTGTATTGCTACAGTAAATGGTAAAATATCTTGTTGATGTAAATGTTCAGCTAAAGCAGGATTAGCAGTAGCAAACCATTGAAGACATTGGGCATGAATCGCCCTACCTAATGTTGGTGGTAGGGGTTCATTGGCAGAAATAGAAACGAGAATTACATGAAGTGCATCACTATCAACCTCAACACCTGTAAATTGATAAAATTTATTATTCCAGTTGAAAGATTGAGATACACCACCTTCACATATATACTGACAAATTGATGCCATTAGTTGTGAATATAATCCCGAATCTGGCAACACAGGCATAATTTTAGTAATGCCATCATGAATCTGTAAAGGAATCCAAACAGGTGCAGGTTGAATATCTGATAACCAAGATTCTAAAGCTACAGAATTTGTTGAATTTGCATCCTGTTTGAGAACTTGTTTAAGAATTAAACTAATGCCCGCAAATTTATTGTTAGTATGATGGTTGGAATTTTTAGTATCTGTGGTAAATGTCATAACGGGCGCTAGTTGCAACGAGTTTTAAGGGTAAAAATCCAGATTTCATTACTCGGTCTTTGCCAAGTTGTGCTTTATCAGTGGAAAAAGGATTAATGCGATTAAAGGTGGTCTTTTCACCTAAATCATCCATTGGTTGGATGGTAAACCCTGTAGTTAAATTAGGTTGAAATAAAGGTTCAGAAGTTTCTTGTTTGCAATCTGGTAAATATTGAAAGAAACAACCCTTTTTACCAAAATAATTAATTTGACTAAACAACCTTTCTATTTCTGATAAACGGTTTCCTGCACTACAACAAATTTGTAAATGTCCCTGTAAATGTACCCACTCCCGAAATACAAAACCATCTTGCATAGGTAGTGTTGGACGAGTTTTATCAGCCTTATCTGCGGTTTGGTCGTAATAACGAAGTTTGTAACCGTTGCGATTTACAACCAACTTTTCAGGAGGACAAACATAAATGATTAAATCTCGAATCCAAGTAAATTCTGTTTTAATCCATGCGTCAAAATCAGTTAAATGTTGTCTTCCTTGACTTTCTAACAACACCTTTAACAATGCCATTTTGATAGCATAAGGAGTAGGTACTAAATTAGACCTAGCAGCCATACTTGTGGCATCAGAACGTTTGAGAGAAAATAGGCTAACAGGTTGATAGGTTACAGTTAGCCATTTAGTTACGTTTTCTGATGTTGGAGAAGATTTCGATTTAGGCGATCGCTTCGGCATTTTCACTATCCCAAGGTAAACTTTGAGCAATCAAAATTTCAATTTTGTCGGCAAATTCAGCCATATTTTCAAATTCAAAACAACGGATTGTATCAGCACCGTTGAGATTATTTAAAGTAGCGGCTAAACTCTTAATTTGACTTTGATAACTATCTTCCAATGCACTTAACATTGGTGCGGGACAACGACGAGAACTAACAGTAATTATACCCTCAAAATTGTCAGGATGGGGTAAATTAGTATTGCGTTTTGCACCATTAGTTTGTAAATAGGTGTACAAGACACTTTTTAGTAAAGCATCCAGACGTTTTTTACGCTCAGAAACATCAATGCTATAACCAAAATTGTGGGGATTATAACCAATTCTAAAAGCCTCAATATTGAGAACAGTGGCATATAAACCCGAACTAACTTGAACATTGTAAGGAGTAGGATTTTCTACACCATATTTTGCATGAAAATAACTCTGGGTTTTTACTTGATTTGGTCTACCAACAATTGCCCCAAATTCAATGGTAGAATCACGTTTGAGAGTTTGTCCACCTTTGACAGTCACCATAAACCCTTCTAAATCGCTGATAGTGCAAATTTGAATTACTTTATCTGTTTTGGCTGCTAAATCAGCATCTTTATCTGTGAAAACTGGGAGATTTTTTTCTAAGTCATAACCAATTCTATCAGGATTTAATTGTTTACTACCCTCTGATAAAGTTAATCCAGATTCTACAGCTATGCGGTGTAAATGTTCTGATTGAATATGTTTGAACATATCCCCAGAAATACCATTAACATACTCAGCTTCATTCATGCCATTTTGAATTACATAATAACGCCGGGTTAATGATTGATTACCCTCGTTACCTTCGTTATTTAAAGCATGAAGTTGTAGAGATAATAAACCACTAATAGAAATGGAATAAACGGGAAATTGTGTCTTAGTCATTTTCGGTTTCTCCTTCTGCAATATTATCTAATTCTGTTTCTGTTCCATCATTGGTATCGGTTGAATCTGATTCTTTGGATTTACCCCAACCCTTAGCATAACCATAGGCAATTAATAGGTTAGCTACTAAACTAGAACCATATTCTTCAATCAGATTGATTACCCTATCTAAGTCATCTTTAGTAGTCCAAATTCTTCGGTGTTTACCTTGTTTTTTGAGTTCTTCATCAATTCGCAAGTTTTCGTTTTCATAACTAGCAATGAAGGATGATAATTCAATGATAAAATCCTTTTTAGAACCTGCTTGACTGCTCAAACGTTGTGCTAAACCATAGATTCTATCCCAACCATGTTCGTCTTTTCCTGCATAAACTGTGGCACTATTAATAGCCTTAGCAATGCGTAAAAATCCAGGGTCTTCAGTGATGTCCGTTAAATTTAATTCTTGATCATTTTGACGATAGTTAAAATTTTTCACCATGAGGTTTAATCCATTGATAGAAAATAAACGAGGAAAGAATTTAGCTTTGGGGTCTGCTAAACGTTTGACAACATAATCAGCATAACTAACCTGAAAACGAAAGAAATTTATGAGATTTGTACCAGTGATAAAATCCCGATAAGCTGCTAATAACTCACTGTGTCCTTCTTCCGCAGATAAGGTAGTGATAACTGATAGATGTTCATTTAAAACATTATGATAATCTGTGAGTTCTTGATGATTTTTAGGACTAATCCACCCTGGTAAACCTAAAGTAAAAACCTCCTTGACACCATAAACTTGACCCTTAGAACCAAAGTGAGTACCAATAAAGTTACTAACAAATTGATTCACTGGTTGAAAAAGTGCAAATTCATCAGTTTCTGCATCAGCTTGAGATTGATGATAATTTAATAATTGTTGGCAGAAACGCAATATTAATTCAGAATCAAAACGGGCTATACCATGACCCCCAGAAGGTGGATTAAATTGACGAAGCTTATCCAAAACTTCCCGATATTTAGTAAGTTGAATATCTTGGGGTTCAAGCGCAACAACACGCCAATCATAAACTCGTTCTGCTATTTTTACCCGTTCTGATATACCAAAGGTAAATAAACCCCCAGCAATCAACCATAAACTTAACCAATCTGTTTTTTGAGAATCTACTTTATTGCTGTCTGCTTTAATTCGATTCACCCCTTGTACAGATGTTGGTAAATAGATTTTTACGGCACTTGCTGTTTCTGGTAATTTTTGTCCTGTAGTTTGGGTAAATAAGTCGTTTACTAATTTAGTGAAATCATCTGTTTCCTGACTAAATGCAGTAAACAAAGCCACCAAGAATTTACCATAATTTTCGCCAATCTGCCATCCTAATAACCATAGTTCATTATGATTTCGGTCATGACGCATGGAAGTAAGAATCACGCCATTTTGGGTACTAGGATGCGGTGGTTTTGGTGCATCTTCATTAAATTGAGGTTTACCCTTTTGCTGAAATAAATACTCACGGTAAAGTTTTCTTCTTTCGCTTTCCTCCACTGTATTAAAAGTATTTGTTTCCTGCGGTATTTTGCTAACATCGGTTTTTTGACCTTTGACTGGCAGGAAAAGATTGGTATAATTGAGGTTAGCTACCAGTTCTAAATTTATTGGTTGTTTTAACTGAAGGCAGTAGCGTGTTCCTTGATCTAAAAGTTGGATTGCACTTTTTTGGTGAGTGGCTTTCAGTACATACTCCGCAAGCTGCACCAGACCCAACATCATCAGGGTGTCAGCATAAGTGCCGAATTTTTTGGTAACAAATAACTGCTGTGTCATCTGGTTTTCAACCCATATAGGAGTTGTCTACTTCCAAACAGTATATACCTACTTGGAAGAGGGGTATTCCAATTAACGTAATTGTAGAAAAAAGACGCTAAGATATTTTTGACATCTGCCTAGAAACAACTGTGAGTGAAGTAAAAGCCGATTATGATGGTGCTTGGAAGGAAGGGGTAGAAAAATACTTTGAGGCGTTTTTAACATTCTTCTTTCCCCATATTTACAACGAAATTGACTGGACGCAGGGTTACGAGTTTCTTGATCAAGAACTCCAGCAATTGATGAGAGAATCAGAAGTTGGTAAGCAATTTGTTGATAAGCTGATTAAAGTTTGGCTGAATGATGGTAAAGAAACCTGGTTACTAATCCATTTAGAAATCCAAAGTCAAGTAGATACTGGTTTTCCTAAGCGGATGTTTTCCTATCATTACAGGATTTTTGACCGTTATGGTCAAGAAGTTGTTAGCTTGGCTATTTTGGGAGATAATCAAGCAAATTGGCGACCTCAAGAATACAGTTATGAACGTTGGGGATGTCGGTTAAGTCTTCAGTTTCCTACTGTAAAATTACTGGATTATCAACCTCGTTGGTCAGAATTAGAACAAAGTGATAATCCTTTTGCTGTATTGGTGATGGCGCACCTACGTACACAAGCCACAACTAGAAATTTAACAGGACGGTTGCAGTGGAAATTAAGTTTAGTTAAGCGGATGTATGAGTTAGGATATAGTAGGGAGAAAATTCTTCAGTTATTCGATTTGATTGATAGACTGATGACTTTACCACCAGATTTAGACTTAAATTTCAAAACTGAATTGCAGCGTTTCGAGGGTGAAAAAGAAATGACATACATTACAAGCATACAACGTATAGAAAGAGCGCAAACCCTCCAGGAATCTATTGTTAAAATCCTAAAAACCAGATTTCAAGATCCTCCTTCTGAATTAGTGGAACAAATAAATCAAATTTATGATCATGACCAACTCAACCAGTTATTAGAACAGGCAATTACTATAGGTTCTGTTCCTGATTTTCAAGAACTATTAACTCAAGAAAATACAGGTATTACAGATAGTTAATAATGATTAATGTAGAGATGTTGTGGATAACTTCTCTACATAAAAATTAAACATAAAAATTCAGTTGTACTGAACGCTGATCACATAGTCTTAATGCTCTCACTACCAACAAATACAAATGAAAATACTCAAACTCATCACCAGTGTTTAACTGATTCAAGTCCAACTCTTTTGCTGGGTAATTGCTTTTACTTAAATTTGCTGGTGTTAATGGTAAACTCTGATTTAGAAAGCGTGTCATACCTTGCCAACTTTGGGCGATCGCCTTTTGTGCTTCTAAGTGTAATTGTATATTTTTAATCTTGGATATATCTGATATTTTCCAACCACCAGCCCAAGCAGAATGGTGACGACCAGCAGCCATAAGGATGGCATAACAGATATACCGAATTTGTTCATCATCGGCGGCAAAATCATCGTGCAGTAGGGGAACTAAAGATTGTGTGAGAATATCCCTAGCTAGGAATGCACTTTCAACAGCGTGGTTAGGACGTTTGTGTTTTTTTTCGTGGTCTTTAAGTGCTGCTTTTTGCTGACTATCTTCTGGGTTATAATCAGTGTGTGCTAGTAAATGTTGTTTGGGGTTTTGACCTTGGAATGAAGAATGGGCGATCCCTTGCCATCCCCGCATCACTTGTTGCCATTTAACTTGTAGTTTACCCAGGTCATGAGTAAAGATAGCAAAAAACACTAATAATTCAAATAATGCTGCTGCTTCTGACTCTTGGATATGTGGAAAAATCTTGTTTTTAATTAATTTTGTCCCTGCTGGTAGTAGTTCATTCCTGACACTACTGTAAATCGTTGGTTCAGCTTCACCGTTTTTCAAACGTAAGGTTTTAAATGGTTTTCTCCAACAAGTCCACATAGAACCCAAATGTCCAACATAAGTATCCATGTGATAACGATATTCACTGACAATTGAACGCTGTGATTTTGGTGGTGAAACAAAACCATTACCAAATTCATTAATACCAATCAATAATCCAACATTTTCATCATAATAAATAAATCGGGGATTTACTAAAATATTGATGCTGTTAACCAATGAATCACGGGATTTAATTTCTGTACAAACAGGTTGACTATAGGTTTCTGCTTTATCCTTGGGTGCTTCAATTCTTTGGAAAATCCAATCAGTGCCAAATTCTAAATTTTTGGAATCTCGCCAAACTTTGCACAGTGTAGAGACGGGAACTGAAAAAGAGATTAGTTTGCGGGGATCAATGGGTTCTTGTGCAAAATCAATAAATAATCCGGTTTCTTCCCAAACAAATAAATTCCGACTATCAACTGAACGAATTAACTCACTGGCAAAAGATTGATCACCCCTGAAAAATGCCGCTTCAAAGTTCTGCTCAAACAACATTTGATTATTTTGCCGCCGTTGTTGTTGCAATAAATCTTCTGCTGTATGTACCTGATTAATCCAATTTTCTTCGGTGCGAAATCCCACATTGTCATTAACTTGATTTGATTCAGTATGTGCTTGTAATACTTGCCATGTTAATTCACAGGTTTCTTTAGGATATGGCAGAAAACTTTGTTTTTTCTCAGGAGTTTCTTGTGTTTCTGGGTCTAAATCTGCTTCTGCAAGGGTAGAATAAGCTTGGTTAACTTCTACTGTCTGATAAACCAAAACTTGACCCTGTTCATCTTGGAATCTTGCACAACGTCCTGCCCTTTGTAATAATGAGTTCATGGGGCAAAGTTGACTGTGCATTACTTGGCAAGTAATATTAATTCCTGCTTCAATTACTTGGGTGGAAATAAGAACGTAACAATTACCATCATCTTGCCAATTTTCAGCAAAGGTTTCTTTTAAAAATGTTTCTTTTTGGGCGCGATGTTCTGGTAAAAATCGAGAATGTAACAGGGTAATATTTAGTGTATAATCATGATTAAGTTCTTGTAAATCTCTATATAATCCCTGCGCCTGAGAAACGGTGTTACAAATAACAATAACTCGTTTTCGTTGGCGTGTGTGTATATCTTCTATAATTTCTAAGGCATTTAAAGAATGGGATTTTGCTTGAAAAGTACGGCAGCGTTTACCTTCAATTGCTTGTAAATCAGTGTCTTCAATTTGAATTATTTCCATTGTCTATTAAATTTTGAATTTGTGTTGCTAGTTCGTTGGTTAATGTGGCGGTCATTAGCAGAAATGGGGAAATACCTTTGACTTGTTGTAAAACTTTGAGGACAGTGGTAAAGGAACGGTCAGGGTCAAGTAAATGCAGTTCATCAAATACTAGATAAGATGCGAAAATTGCCCCGGAGTTAACGTTAGCTGAACCCCGACCAACGGAGTAGGGAATATTCAAAAAACTGCTTAACATTTGGTCAATGGTGCAGAAGACTATATCACCTTCAAAACGGGGGTCTTCTGGGTTTTCTCCGGTTTGTAGAGTAACGACTGGACAAGGTACATTTTGAGCTTGTGACCAGCGTTGAACCAGGATTTCTGTTCTTTGTCGCAGACTGTTGGCCAGGGTTCGCAGGGGGACGACGTAGATTAATTTATTAGGGAAGTAGAGGTTGAGGGTTTTGGCAAAGAGAAAAGGGGCGATCGCTGTTTCGGTTTTCCCTGACCCTGTGGGTGCGCGGAGAAGGATGTCTTGACGGTTGAGGAGTTTGGTAATAACTTCTCGTTGAAAGTTGCGTGGGGGAAAGGTGGTTAGGGTTTGGAAGTGTGCATCTATCATTAAGTGCGGTAGGTTCATTGGTTTGAATATTAACTTGGAAGATGGTGGTTTCAGGGAGGCGATCGCATTTATGTTTTTGGTGGTTTTGGTGGTCTGACTATAGCGGCAGAATTACCTCCTTCAGAATTTTCCTTTGGCTTTTGAGGTTGTTTATCTTTTTTGATTGGTTTTTCTACATTAGTAGTTTTAGGTTTAGGCTTTGGAGTATTAGAATATTGAAAGTAAAAGAAACACCTGCTTTGATAGGTTTTATTTTTGTATATTGAGATTTAGCTCGATCTATGTTTTGTTGATTAGTTTCTTTAATTTCCTCTTTTCCATGAGGTTTATGCCAATATAACTTATGTCCTCGAATCACTGTTTTTTCAGATTCAGATTGAGGGGAATAGTGTTTTAAGTTTTCTTTATGTGTACTATCTTGTACTAAATAGTGCTGAAAAGTAGTTGGTTTAGGACTAGCTAAAATTTTAGGTGTTATCGTCTTTTCATAACTACCTTCCCACCATACATTACCTTTATAATTACAAGTAGCATTGTCAATAAAAATACGCCCTGCACGCGCTATACCACGTCCATTGCCATTTATATAACCAAATATAGTATCAGTTAAATCAAGGACTAAAGAATCTTTTAAAATATCTGGTACTAATTCTAATGGAGATAAATCGTATGGTAAACGAAACATCTGCGCTCTGCCAAAAAAACGAACTGTTTCACCATCTTCATTTAATAGGAAAAATACAGGTTCAGGTTCATCAGTTTGTAAAAATCCACTTTTTTGACGACAATTAACAGTAGGCTTATCTTTAGGAAAAGCGTCTTCCTGCCATTTAGTTAACTGATCATCATCTAAAAAACGTCTCACCATTTCTCCTGATATTTCGTATTTTTTAAGACTTTCATCTAAAAATACAAACTCTAAATGTTTATGTTGCATATCTCCTGTAATTACAAGAGTTGCTTTTTGAAAATTTTCGGCAGGAGTAAAACTAGCATTATGAACTTTACGAAACCGTAAATACATATCTGGATGACGGTGTCCACCACTTTTGTTAATTTTTCTTTTAAAGAAATAATCTTGCTCTTGAGTGTCTATTTGAACGTAAATTGTTTTGTGTTGCAAATTCCATACAGGGGTTTTTCCAGATCCACTTCCTTGATAAATTCCTGAATTAGAAAGAATAGAGAAAACCCGATTATTAATGGTTGAATTAAAATGACTATTAATACGACCATAGCCACATTCCTCAATTATGTATGAATTTCCTTGCTTTTGTAAAAAGCCAGCACGCACTTTTGACCCATAGCAATAAGCTTTAGGATTGGGTGAATGTTCAATTTGTCCAATATTTTCAACAAAATTTGCTTGATAAATTTCTCTTAATGCTGGATCTCCTAGTGATCGATAAAAAAGTTTATTAGCTATAACTTTATCAATCTTACTAAACGTAATAATTTCAATCAAATTCCTGAACATTCCTCTCAAGCTGCTACCAGGAATAACAGGCTTTGTAGATTTTTCTAAAGGATTTGTGTAAAAGAATTCTGGTAAATCTTTTGATTCTGCACCACATTCAAATTCTTCTTTTGTAAATCCACATCTAATATAAAGAGGAGATTCAGTAGTTAAGGTACATTCAATTCTGCCGGTATAACGATTTTCTTCTTGCGAATGATAACGGTTTTCTTGTGGTAGAGAATCTGGGGATACTTCTACAACCGATTCTGGCAATTCTACAAAATTATAAGGAGTGATCGCCTTGCGATAATCTGGAACTTTAGAAATATGTTTAGGATTCATTTTTAAATCTCCTTATTTGTTAAATCAACTAAACGACTTAGATAAATCCGAGCAACCCCCGAATCATCATAATTAATGTAATGACGAACTATTAATCTAACTTTATTTTTTAGTTCACCCTTTTCTCCTAATTCAATATCTGTAAAAGGTACAGCGTGTTTCAGTCCTTGTGAATCATCCCATAATAAAGTAAAGCCATTTTCATGATGCTTCCCGTGTGTTCCCCACAGAATTTGATTTTCAGTAATATAGTCATCATTCTTTAAATTGTCATCTTGAATTAAACGTGCTTTAAAACCTCCTTCTATTCTCCAAATCATTACTTCTGATTTATGCCCAAAAATACGACATTGTTGTAAAGTTTCTTTTTTCAAAGTTGGAAAATCGCATTTAGGAAATAATTTAACTGGTTCAGTAGTTGTAATCAATTCACCATTTTGGAATTTACCCCAAATTACCCCATCATCAGCATGAGCTAAAAGGTATGTTAATTGATTAACTTTGGTTTGTTCTTCTATCCATGTTTTCAAGTCAACATTATTCGATATCTCTAAATGTTCACATTTTGGTTGATTCATTTGTTAACCTCCTCGTTTAAGGCAGAAACAAAATCTTGTAAAGATTTAGCATCACTTACAACTAAGTTCTCTGAAGATTGTACAATAGTAAATGTTTCAGTTTTTCCTTCTCTTCGTAATTTAATAGCTGCATTTTTACCTTGTAATCTACCTCTACCAATGCTGCTTGTACCTCCCACTGGTAAATCACCAGTCCATAAATCTTTTAGTAATAATAGAAGTAACCCAATTTCATAATCTTCTGGATTACGTAATTCAAGATTTAATTCTAAATGTGTACCATCTTTAGGAAATATTGGCTGTTCATTGAATAATGCACCATGTAAAGTTCCCCCTGTAAAACGGTCAATAGCTATACGATTTTGTACTAAATCTGTATAGTTTTCAATGATACTTTCATGAACTATTAAACGACTAGCTTTTGCTTTTTCGTTATTTTGATCAATATCCTCTATTTCAGATTGATCTTTTTTATCAGGAACAAAACCAAATATTTCCTTGATAATTCGCTTTGTAACTAGAGGTTTTTTGCATTCGGTTAAAGTATTAACAATTTTCTCTGCACGATGACGTAAAACTCCGGCTAAAGATGTACCAGATAAAACAGGTTTTAATTCTCCATTACGTCGTGATTTTAAATGTACTACATCGGGTGCTTTATCACTGGATGCTTGACCAGAACGAATTAATAAAGGACTAGCGAGGGTAAATGTAGCGTGAATTTTACAGAACTCGCGCTGATCTTCCCATTCTTCTGGAAACTCAAGACCTGCTTCTTTCATTACTAAAACAATTGAAGCTCCATTAGACGGTAATTTAGTACAAGGTGTGTCCGTTGACCATGAATGATCCAGAGTTAACCAAGCTATGCGATCACTTGCATTTCTTAAATCAAATTGCCAAACTTGCCACTCTTTGACATGACAACGACCAAAACCGCGATGTTTTTTGATTCCTAAGCTGATTTCACCTTTTTCTAAACCTTTGAGTGCGATCGCTAATCCTTTTAGTAAGCTAGATTCATAATTGGGATTCTCAGGTTTTTCTTCTATCAATAACTCAAAGCATAGGGGAAATTCTGTATCTGCTTGCAGAAGTTCTAAGTCATATTTAGCTTTATCTGCTGCTGTGCGAGTGACACTATCAATTTTTACACTATCTCTTAGTTCAGGTTGAATTATTTTACTACTAATTGCATCATTGATAATCAGTGGACTTTGATCACCATCCTCATCAGTACGTAGTCCTCCAAATAATGAAAATTCATCACTGTTTTGGTATTCTCGTAAATAATTGCGTAATGCACCCGCAATAGATGAACCCATGAGTAAGGCTTTATCTTCTATACTATCTCGTAATATTTGTAAATCAATATTTCCATCTGTATCACCACTTCCTAAACAAGTTGGAGTATCTAATACTAATGATCCACGTATAATAATACGTTTGTATATTTTTCGTTGATTACGGTTGTTAATGCGGTTACAATCCATTATTTTTTCTCCTTGATTGCTTTTTTAGCCAATGCCATAACTAATTGAAGTGTATATTTCTCAAGTAATTTATTCTCTCTGGCTATTTCATCTGTAATTTTGCGTTCTATTCCTGCAACTGTAACTGTTAAATAATGTTGATTAGGAATCCAAACGCCAGGATTTTTTAACCATTCTTCTATTTGTTTTCTGAGAAGTATATTGTTAATAGATGCCTTGTCTAACTGTTTTTTTGCATTTGTAGGTAAATTATCTAAAAGTGATAAAACCATATTACAATCACCAGTTGATAATGCCTGTCTAGCTACTAATTGTATTCTAGATAGTTGATTATTGCTAATATTTCCTTCTATTTTTAATCTTCCTATTTCTTTTAATAAAACTTGTTCTAGCTTTTGTGATAGTAATCTTTCAGCCATTTTGTGTGCTAGATTAAAAGATATTTCATTTTCTAATGCTGGTTTGTCAGATTGTTTTTGTTGAGACTTTCTTAAATGAAAGTATTCTTCTGTTAACCAATTAATCGCTATTCTACCAAAACCTTCATTTCTCCGCTCACCAATACCTTGATTTTCTAATTGTTGAATTTGTTCTGGAGTTATATCATCAATATTTTCAAAAACAAATACACTTCCTGCTGATAATACGGGAATTTGAGGTAAAGGAAGACCCCATTTTTTATTAAATCCACCAACTATGTTACTACTAGCATAACTACACTTAGGTTTCAACTTTGTATTTAATGCTTTTTCCAATTCCTGAGTTAAAGGTACTGGAGTTTTATTAGTATGAGATGGAGGTATTACAGAATATTGTCCCCACTCATCACGTAAAATTAAATCACTTAATAAAGTGACAGTAAAGTTATCATTTTCAATACGATCACTAGCTGAAATATCTATTTCATTCCAATTACTTGTCAGTTTTAAACTTTCAATTTTTATATGTCCATAACCAGCACTTTGAGAACCACCCATCCAAATATTTAGTGATGAGTTTAGTAAGTTACTGATCATTTGTGCATCAGCATCATTACTACATAGGATAACAGCTTGGAATTTTTGCCCAGCATCAATAGCTTCATATCTAAAAATTTTACCTTCACCTTTTGATTGTTTAGTTATCTCATTAATTTTAGTTTGTGTAGAGCGTCCTTTTTGGCGATCGCGTTGATTATGAATATTAATACGTCGAGATATAGTATAAAGGGTATATTCTTGTTCTTCAAGACACCAGAATTGTTTCTCTAGTTTCTTTGGTTCAACATCTTCTGGTATTTCATATTTTTGAGCGCAGTCATAAACTAATATTGAATCAGATACTTCTGAAAATTCATCATCTTTGTGTTTATGCCATGAATAGGGTATCGGTAAGGTGCGCTTTCCTTCATGACTTAATAAATAAGCATTCAAATATTGAGTCTTACTGGAATCAAAAAATAATCTTTTAACTTCATCATTATTCAAATCTAAATTTGATATTTGACGCTGTTTCATATAACGTCCAATCATTGCACCTCTAATCATACTACCAGGAATAAAACTATAGGATACATCACTATTTGGATCACCCTGAAAAGATGTTGCTAGTAATGGTTGTTGTGTATGTAATGAAAATATAATAGCTTTCATTTAATTCTCTCCTGAAATTGTTGCAAATAAATTTATATAGTTGTGCGTTATATCCTCACCTGAACTATTATGCAACGTACATCGTACAGATCCACGTCCTCTGTTTCTTCCGCTGCCTATATGTCTAAGAGCTAGTGTACCAACAGATAAAAGTGATAAAATTTCATTATTTGGTTCACTTTGAAAATGTAACTCTGAGGTAAATTCTAAATCTCGTATTACTACACGAAATGACCTTAAACTACCCTTAGCAGATACTCCTGATTCATCATCAATTGCAGTTTGGCGGCGAACTGTAGTTAATGAATCTAGAACTTCTTGAGTAGTTAAATTTGGGTTTTCTTGGTTAATTTGCCATCCTACAGCTTGACGTAAATCATTTGGTAAACAAGCATCTCCTACGTGCATAATTCCCATTTTGTTTAAATCACTACCGGGAATACCAAATAAATTACAGGCTATATTTTCCCAATATGCGCGATGTTTGTCAGATGAAATTGTTGAGATTAAATTATCACATTCTTCACTTAATAAACCTTTTAAAGTTCGTCCCTGTAAATAGGGAAAACCAAAAGCATCATGTTGTACTTCCTGATCAATTAAGCCAGCAACACCATCACCTCTACCAAAGGTAGTATCACTCAACAGTTTAATTTTTAATTGATATTTATTCACTTCTTTATTCCTCCAGAGAAATATAGAAATCCATTGCTTCTATTGCATCAAAATAGCCACATACCCCATTTAACCAACCTTGTGTAACTATTTGTTCAGTGGTATTACCATAATTTGGCAAACTTGGTAAGTTATAGCTTCGTAAAAAATCTTTAACAGCATCTTCAGAGCCTTCTCTCAAAATTTCTCGTAACGCCATAACTTTATTTTTACGATCTTTCCAATCTTCTCCTTCTTTAAATTCTCTAATTACTTTTGTTATAAAATCCCAAGTTCTCCACTCACTATAATGAGGATTTAAACGCAGGGGACGCATTGCTAAATTTTGAGTTTTATTATCAATTTTGATTTTATATTCACGTTCACGAATTTCAGTGATTGAGCCTGTTAAACCACTTGCGGCTAAATGCCAATCAAGAGCAGAAAATCCATCGGGTTCAAATTGTTTTTTACTCTTAACAAATTTTTTTGCATTACTACACAATTCTTCACTAACTTGATATGCTCTAGCAAAAGGATAATGAGTTTTAACTACACAAACACCTGCACACGCAGTCATCTTCTCACCATCAGGTAGTATAGTTTTTTCAATTTCTTTCAGGAATAAAGCTGCTAATTCAATACCTAATCTTCCTTCACAAATTAAAGTGATATCATCTCCACCAAAAACTAAAGGACGGAATGGTAAGTAATAATTTCCGTTGAGTAAGAACTCACCTAAATTACCTACTATTTTCCCTTGTTCAATTGACTTTATAACTACTTCTGCAACTTTTCTAAGTGCAGCTTTGTTATTATTATGTACACTTTTAGATAGTTCACGGATTTTTTGGATATATTCACGGTTAGTTTTTGCTTCATGACCATATTTTTGAAATCTTTTACCCATGCTGTTCCCATCTGCATGAATAATTGCTGTATAACTTGATTCACCATAAGAACGTCCAAGATGATCTGTTCGTAAAGGAAATTTATAAATATTTCTATCTACTATTCCTGAAAAAATTTCTTGTAATTCTTTTTTAGCCCTGGGAACAGCTTTTAATTTCTGTCGGGTTTCTGTTGAGATTAAGTAACTATCTGTGGTTTCGTCTTCTTCATCATATTCAACATATTTTTGGCTGCTATCTACTGCTGGTAGTTGAGTTGAATCACAAGTCAAAGTTACACCTAGTCCTAAAATTGGTACTGAAGGAATTCGCTCATTTTTTCGACTTTCAATTTCTACCTTTATTAAATCTTCAACTATTTGAGATAGGTTATTCTTATCCCAATTAAAATCTTCATGAGCAACTATTAAATTGATACCTGGAGCATCTTCTAATATTTTTCGGCTTAATGCACCAATGCAATCAACAGCTATTTCTCGAGATTTAGATATTAATAGAGCATTACCGCCACCTGAATAGACTAATTCAGCATCTAAGTTACTACTTTCAATTGGTTGTTCTAATTGTTTTTCACTTAATCCTAATTTTTGGAGAAGAATTGTTTTTAACCATTGATTACATACTTCTGAAACTAACTGAGATGCTCCTATATTTTCACGTAAACGATTACTACTAAAAATATAGTCTTGAATACCAGATGTATCTATGATAGTTACAGTAAACATTTTCATTTCTTTTTAGCCTCGTTGTTACGAATCCAATCAGCAATTTCTTGAGATAGATTTAGTAAATGCTCACGTCCAAAAACAGCTATTTTTTCATCTTTTTTTTGAGAATCAGGCTCTGTACTAAAAACATTAGTAATTTCAGTTCTTAGAGCAAGTACATCCTTTTTATTAGCACAACATACTAAAGCTACTCTTGCTTCTGACCCTCCTAGCTGTTGCGCCCGTATATATGCTTCAAATAATTTTGACTTACACAACTGTTTTGTTTGATCTGTAGTGCAAGAAATAGCAAATAGTTGATATCCCCTCATAAAAGCTACATCAAACTGAAATTTATTTTGTTTTGGATTTTTATAAGTAGCCATCCAAAATGAAGTTGCACTATCGTGAATTAACAAATTCTCAGAGATTTCTTGAACTTTTTGCAAAACATAATGTTCTAGCCATTCTCCATCAAGCCATTTACAAACTTGCTTGATATTTTTAAATCCATTTTCTTTGAGAGTTTGAAGCGATAATTCTTCGCCTGTCAGCCCCAATTCATGCAAAGCATTAATAATTGAATTATCACATTGTAAAATATCTAAATTTAAAGGAGGAACTTTTTTAAGTTCCTGATCTTCTAACCAATTAGATTTTGTATCTTTTGTGACAGGACGGAAAATTTTAACACACCAATTTTTCCATGTGTTTAAACTATCCTCTTGTGCATGAAATTCCGCAAAAACTTGTGCTGCTTTGGGTTGTTCAGGTTCTTTAGCCGGTTCTGGATGCCATTTCCAGCCGTGTAACTCAAAAATAGTTTGAATATCTACTTGCAAAATATTTGGCTCAATCTTAATCTTCTCTATTTCCTTATTTTCTCTATCTATACACATTTCCAAGTTACGTGGGTCTAGATAGCTAAAAATAAGATTTGAACGCTGCTTATATATTTTATCTATATTTTTGTTATTTTCCTCAATTTCCTCATAGAATAATGTCCGATAAGAATGTACAGACATGGCTTTTGTACCACCTGTGTAATTTAGTCCAATTTTTCCATTAGATATTTTTTCTATAACTTCATTAATTTTTACCCTAATATTATGAGCATCAGATTCATAATCTTCAATAGACCACAATTGTATAGTCTTTAAATGGCTTTCTGATCTAATGAGAATGCCTTGTAGTCGTTTTGCTTTATCTTCTGTATCTCTTGTATGCACTAAATAAACAGTTCCACCTTTATTCACTAAAAGTTTTGCCGCCACATAATTAGGTAAAGGATTTTCACCTATCAACAAAAACAGATGATCAACTTTATACTTATCTAATTCAGGTGTACTCATAATCTTTAATGTATCCTTCTATCAAAATTTCTGTTACCAGTATACATAGCATTGGAAATACCCCCTTCCAATATCTGCTAAATTGTAAAAAATACCTGAAAACCATTGATATCCAGTGAATATACTCTCACATACCACCCCATCCCCCAACATCTTACAGCAATTAGCCAATGGATCTCTTGATCAAAGTCACAACCTCACTCGCTCTATTAGACTGTGGGTATTATTACATTGGTTATACAGTGAGAAAGGACAAGCTGCTATTGGTGACACCTTTACTTATACTGACTGGCGACAAGCTTTCTTTACCAAAACCCACAAGGATGAAAAACAAACCGATATCATCAACCATCAAGACCCTGACTGTGCTTGTCTCAAAACCACCCGACAATGGTTAGTAGAATTGGAAGTATCTATAGATGAGTGGCAAAATTCTTTACAACAACATATACCAGTATATAACTCTGATTTAGAAAAACTTGTAGAAGAAATCCTCAAGGAACGGTTATTTGCCCAAGTTCGCAAATCACTTCAAAGCGACTTAGATTTATTAGTCAGTAAAAACTGCTTGCAACGAGTAGATTATGTTTCTGGTAGAAGCAAATATTACCGTCGAGTAGAGGTATTACCATTTTCTCAAAAATCGGAAAATTTTAGCTACGAAACGAATTTAAGTAATAAAAAACAAGCCTATTTAGCTGGAACTTTAGGTATGTTTAGTTTTCTTGACCCTACTTTACCATTACTTGCAGAAGAAATCTCAGAAGAGGAAATAGATGAAGACAATCATCGAGTTTTTTTATATGCTGATTATGTAGTACCTGAATCAAGTCCAATACAAGATGCAGTAGATGAAATTCAAAGTGATTTACAGGATATTTGGGATTCAGGAAAAATCCAACCTTTACTTTTAACTTATCTCAGCGCCCATCAAAATAAAATTTATGAATGTGTTGTTTATCCAGTTTGTATTTATTTTATGGAACGCGCTAAATATCTGTGTGCCTATGGTAAAACTCCTAAAGGTGATATCAACTGGTACAAATATCGTTTAGACAGAATAATCTCCCAACAATTAGAAATGTTAGATTGGGAAGATAATCGTGTTCCCCAACTACTAAGAGACAAATATAAAGAAGAACAATTACCAACTCCTAAAACAGTGAATATGAAGTTAAGAGAAGCTTGGGGTTGTGATTTTTATAAAGATAAAATATTGATGATATTGCGGTTTGAGAAAAATTTTCACCAAAATTATATCAAAGGAATCAACATCCACCAAACATTTAAAGCTATTAGCCATGAGCAAGCACAAATACTAATAAAACAAAACACATCTAATTCACTACATCAATATATTTTACCAATTCTTGATTCTCGGTCAAATGATGATGCTTATTACCAGGTTTATTATCGGAATACCGATTATTATGTAATTAGATGGTTACGAGCTTTAGGTTCAAAAGTTGAAGTTTTACTCCCTTGGGAATTAAGACAAGAAATGCTGCTAGAACTCCAAAATACTTGGAATTTATATACATAGAAATTTGGAACTTTATCAAGATTTACTCAATTTATGAATCAACAAAATCAACCCCTATTAACTGAGAAATTCACAGAAGCTTTAGTTTATGCTACCCATCTTCATGGTGATCAAGTCCGCAAAATTAGCGGTGTTCCTTATGTTTCTCATTTATTAAGTGTTGCAGCGTTGGTGTTAGAAGCAGGAGGAACAGAGGAAGAAGCGATCGCAGCTTTACTGCACGATAGTATAGAAGACCAGGGTGGAAAATCTACCCGTGAGGAAATTCGTCAGCTTTTTGGTGAAACAGTTGTTACAATTATTGATGGTTGTACAGAATGGGATACACCACCTAAACCACCTTGGCAAGAACGTAAACAGCGATATTTGGATCATCTGCGTTGTGCTTCTCCTTCAGTGCGATTGGTATCTTTAGCGGATAAACTGCATAATGCTAGGTCTTTACTAGCAGATTGGCAACAAAGGGGAGATATAATTTGGCATCACTTTAGTTGTGGTAAGGAGAAAACTTTGTGGTTTTACCAATCATTGCTGGAGGTTTATCAACAGACTGGTTCTGATGTGATGACACAAGAATTAGAACGAGTGATCAAAGAACTATTTGAGTAATAATCTGTTTGAAATTGTAAATTTCAGCTTGATAATTCTTAACCGAATTTAGCTTGACAGGTAAAGCAACCAATTTTACCCTTAAATAAGGATAAATTTGGCAAACCGAAGCGGGGGCAAAAACCCCAGGGGGTCCGCCAAATCGACAGAACCTTGATAATTGAATAGTTCTAGCGTTTCATCAGTTTCAGTTGGCGGTTCACCCGAAGCCTGAAATGAGGTTTTTTGAGAGGTCTGCCAAATTCGTCTCTAGACTCCGGTTCTAGACTATGTTTCAAAGCGCCGGGGTTTCTGATTACCTAATCCCCGCAAGGGGACTGAAACCAATCGTCCAACTTTTCTCTATAATTTGGATTTTTGTTTCTGATTACCTAATCCCCGCAAGGGGACTGAAACGATTAGACAATTCTCTTTTCACTGCCGGCACAAGTTCCCGTGGTTTCTGATTACCTAATCCCCGCAAGGGGACTGAAACGTATGGTAGCACTTAGCTGGCAAGGGCGAAGCCTGGAACTCCGTTTCTGATTACCTAATCCCCGCAAGGGGACTGAAACTAGATTTGAAAAGTCATGGTACAATATCCTTTGAATCGTTTCTGATTACCTAATCCCCGCAAGGGGACTGAAACCAAAGAACATTGCTCTAGTTCTAACTTTACAGGTTATTACGTTTCTGATTACCTAATCCCCGCAAGGGGACTGAAACCAGTGAACCCTACACCGCAACGAGGGTTCATCAAGCCGAAGTTTCTGATTACCTAATCCCCGCAAGGGGACTGAAACATCGCTCTTATATAAGCAATTGCGAGAGCGGTTAAAGTTTCTGATTACCTAATCCCCGCAAGGGGACTGAAACTACAGTGTTTCTTTGAATGGGATTTGGGGGATAGGTTTCTGATTACCTAATCCCCGCAAGGGGACTGAAACCTTTCTCTGCGGGGAGGTGGGAAATAGATGCAAACACGTTTCTGATTACCTAATCCCCGCAAGGGGACTGAAACAACTGGAGTTAAATTGCGATCGCAGCATCTATTCAGTTTCTGATTACCTAATCCCCGCAAGGGGACTGAAACACCAGAGTTCAAAGTTCCCAAACCTTCTATAGTCAAGTTTCTGATTACCTAATCCCCGCAAGGGGACTGAAACTAGAGAATATTTCTTTGCAAGCCTGAGTTTTATCAGGTTTCTGATTACCTAATCCCCGCAAGGGGACTGAAACATAAATTAGATGGTGTAGGGACTTCTGTGCATGATCAAAGTTTCTGATTACCTAATCCCCGCAAGGGGACTGAAACTATCTATACGATCGCGAATCACATAAGATGAATAAGTTTCTGATTACCTAATCCCCGCAAGGGGACTGAAACGGGTTTATAGACTTTATTCTTAACATTGACAAATGTTTCTGATTACCTAATCCCCGCAAGGGGACTGAAACACTATTGCTTTAATTTCTTTCTCTTGTATTTGTTCTGTTTCTGATTACCTAATCCCCGCAAGGGGACTGAAACACGAATATTCCCCCAGGAGCGTCACTAAATGCCCACTTCGTTTCTGATTACCTAATCCCCGCAAGGGGACTGAAACCTGTGATTTTGGTTCTGATTTCTTCCCAAGTTAGGTGTTTCTGATTACCTAATCCCCGCAAGGGGACTGAAACTTCAAATACTCATTGATGAGCAAACAATCAAGGGTTTCTGATTACCTAATCCCCGCAAGGGGACTGAAACATCAAATTTTATGCCAAAACGCAAGCCAGAGACTAAGTTTCTGATTACCTAATCCCCGCAAGGGGACTGAAACCAATAGTGTGCGTTTCCTCCAAAAATCTCCATATTGGTTTCTGATTACCTAATCCCCGCAAGGGGACTGAAACGCTACCTCTGCGAGAGATGCCGTCTTTGCGACGTTCTACTCTTTGGTTTCTGATTACCTAATCCCCGCAAGGGGACTGAAACTGAAAATATGGGAATCGACAGCATTACGCTATATGATGTTTCTGATTACCTAATCCCCGCAAGGGGACTGAAACTTTCCTCTTGAACTTTAGATTTATTATCTTTCCTAGTTTCTGATTACCTAATCCCCGCAAGGGGACTGAAACCTGCATCTAACACTTCTAATTCTTTCTAAATAACAGAATTAGGTTTCTGATTACCTAATCCCCGCAAGGGGACTGAAACAGAGATGGTCAACGTAACTCCTACTAACATCCATTGGTTGAAGTTTCTGATTACCTAATCCCCGCAAGGGGACTGAAACCTTTGACAAACCTAACATCTGGCTTGTGACGAACCTATTGATTAATTTTAAATATTATTGAGGAAACCCCATGAAACCCATTTTCAGAACCACAACATTAGCAGTTATTACAGTATTATCATTGAGTTGGCATAATCAAGGATTAGCACAACAAACACAAGGACAAAAGTTAGTAGATTCCATACAGTCTGTAGCACAAGTCAAACGTCAACTCAAAGAGCTTTTCACCAACTTAAATCAATGCGGTACAGGTGGTTGTTTTAATATGATAACTACCAATATCTGTGAATTAGTTGGAGCATTGGATGTCAAATTAGATGGTAAAATTATTGGTGAAATGTCTGGTTTTAGTGACACAAAACTCCCTATTTCAGCATCGGACTTAAAATTGATGAAAAAAATATTTAGTCAGTGCAAACCCACTAATTATCAATATTGGAAATGGGAAACTGTACTGCACGTTGGCTATGATCCCACACCCCAAATAGACAAAGAAATCCGCGCTGCTCTGGGCGCTCCTAAACCACGATAATTCAGGTTCTTAGAGGAAATTATATTATGCGATCGCTCTTACTAAATTATTGAGGGAAAGTTAGCGATCGCCCCAACATCATCAACATCATATTTATCTTATGAACCAGACACCAGAAAGCCTACAACAAATTGAACATTACTTTCATGAACTAATGAGACAACGGTCCAGGGATTTAATTGATAGTCAGAACTTGGAACTCCCCAAATTAGAATTTACCGTGAATCAAGAACAACATTGGTTTCCAATTCCAGGGATGTACGGCGGTTTTAGTTATTGGTGGGAACAAGAAACTCTGATTACCGAGAGTTGGAGTAGGGTCGTCGGCGGTTCTGGTCAAAGACACAAAATCACTACTCAGGGCTTTGAGTTGCTGGAAGAGGGGTTTGTATGATTTGTTGATTCTTAGAGGAAAACTTGGAATTGGGGTCTTCCAATAATTCGTATAATACAAAAATATGACTTTTTAAGTCAGTGATTATTTGGTGAATAGTAATTAGCTTACCTTGAATATTAGGATTAATAACATGGGACAATGGATAGATTTTCAACAAACCGTTAATCAAAGATTACTCCGAGAATATTTAGACAATGAACAAACCAAAGTCAAAAATATGAACATAAAGGGACATGGACTTGTTCGGGGTATTGCAGGTTCTGGTAAGTCTTTGGTTTTAAGAAATAGAGTTGAAAAAATTATTAATGACTATGATGATATTTTGATTCTTAGCTACAATCGTTTTATGAATGGTTGGCTTACCTCAAAACTTAGAGAAAAAGGCATTAGTAAAAAAATCACTTGTAAGACATTTCATACTTGGGCTTATTATAACCTAAAATATGACTATAATTTTGATCAAGATGATAATTTAAGAAAACAAGTAATAGAATTAGCAACAAAATCACGTTTGAAATACCAAGCCATTTTAATAGATGAAGCCCAAGACTTTTATGATGAGTGGTTTCAAGCTGTTTTACAAGTATTAGATACTGATACTAACTCTCTCTTTTTTGTTTATGATAACACTCAATCTGTTTATGGTCAGCCACATAGAAGAAAACAAGATTGGTCTTGGCGGAAACTAGGAATTAATGTTGTAGGTCGTTCTCAAATTTTTGATGTTAATTATAGAAACTCCCCAGAAATTCTTGAATCTGCTTGGCATTTTATACTGACATCATTATTTGATGCTAATATGAAAGTATCCAAAAAAGAACAAGTGCAAACCAGAATAGGAGCTATTATTGAACCCAAGACAAAAAAATCCAGAAGTTCAAATATTCAGCCGTTACTATTACAAATTCCGAATTATGAATTACCATTAATAGTTGCCCAACAGGTTAAATTAGCGTTATCAAGTCATCAACAATCTTCAATTGGTGTTTTAGTACATCCACAGAATTGGCGACTTAAAGATTTAATTAGTGCAGAATTATTAAAACTGAATATTCGGCATCATGCTCCCAGAGGTTCTAGAGAGAGGGACATGAATGTTGTAGATAGACCTTTTGTAATTGTTGATTCTTGGAATGCCCTAAAAGGTGTTGAATTTGATGCTGTTATTATTGCAGGTTTAGATATGGCTAATGAGTTTCCCCATGACCCCGATGCTGATTTTCAAGAAAAAGCTGGGATTTACACGGCTATGACGAGGGCAAGGGATCATTTAGTAATGTTATACGATACCAAAAACTCCATTGTTGACTTGATGGAAAATGCTTTGAACTCCCCTCCTCAATTGGAAAGTCAAGAGTAAAATATGGGCGATCGCTATCAGCATTACCCACTCCATTTTTACAAAACCCTAATAACCAAGTAAAAAGATTTTCATTAATTAAATAGAAGCTCAACTATGACAAAGTTTCCTTTTTTGGCATTTGAAGGATTAGACGGGGCGGGTAAAACTACCCTAGCACAACTATTTGCAAAGCAACAAAACTTTCATTATTATAGTAGTATACCACCAGAATTGATTACTTTACGGGAGCAAATAGCAACAACTAAATCCCCAATTAGCACATTCCATTTTTATAGTTTGTGCAACATTTTACGTAGTTGTGAATACACACTAAAATTGAATGATTTAGGAGTTGTAGCTGATAGATATGTATTCTCTACTCTTGCTTATCATAGTCTGTTAATGAAACAAGACTTGTCTTTTTATCTAAAAATACTGCAATCAGAACAAAAATTTTTACTACCTGATGTCATTGTTTATGTAACAGCATCTCAGTCAATAATTAACCAACGTATTATCCAACGAAGTCAGAAAGTCCCTATGCAATGGTATGGGGATAAAGTTTCTATTGAATATAATCTTGATGACTCATATAAACATATATTTGGATTAGTCAATATACCAATCATACAAATTGATACAACTAATTCAAATCCTGAGCAAGCATATTCTAATTTGTGCTATGAACTACACAAAATTAGCGAAAGTATACCCGTAATAAGGTCTATAAATTTCGATGTTAATTAGCTAATTTCAAATTTTAATGTATCAAAAATAATTATCATGAAACCAATTTCTGTAAATTTTCATCTGTGGAAACCATGCAATTATCATTGCAGATTTTGTTTTGCTACCTTTCCCGATATCGAAGGAGCTTTAACTTTAAACGATGCTAAACGTCTTCTTTTTCTATTACGTGAAGCAGGAGCAGAAAAACTTAACTTTGCTGGGGGAGAACCAACACTACACCCTAACATTGGTGAACTTGTAGCTGAATCGCATCGTTTGGGATTTATAACCAGTCTTGTGAGTAATGGTGCGCGAATGACTCAATTACTAGAAAAACACGCTGATAAAATTGATTGGGTTGCATTATCGGTAGACTCTGCTTCAGAAGCAGTCCAAAAGAATTTAGGACGAGGGAATGGTGATCATGTAATACAATCAATTGCTTTATTTGATAAATTACATCAATATGGTATCCGCATTAAACTTAATACAGTAGTTACACGCTTGAACCACCAAGAAAATATGTCAACTTTTGTCAGGCGGGTGAGTCCAGAGCGATGGAAAATATTTCAAGTATTACCAGTACAAGGTCAAAATGATGGTAGCGTTGAGGAATTGCTGATATCACCACAACAGTTTCAAGAATTTGTTGAGCGACACCAACCCCTCATAAACGAAGGATTTCAAGTTATTCCAGAATCAAATGACTTGATGAAAGATTCTTATGTAATGGTCAATCCACAAGGGCAATTTTACAACATCACTAAAAACAATGGGCATTCATACAGTTCACCAATTTTAGAAGTAGGTGTAGGTGCTGCCCTCGCTCAAGTTGGTTGGAACACAGATGCTTTTTTACGTCGGGGTGGTATTTACTCTTGGAAATAGTTAACACTAGGTTAACCACCATCAGCGATCGCCATTCCCAAAACACCCCCAAATTCTTAGAGGAAACCCCAAATCATACTGTCTATGGCCACACTGATTCCTTCATTTAGTAGTTGCAGTTCCAGAATGACCTCCGGCGAAAGGAGGTTAGCGCAGCGCATGGAGGAAAAACTAGATGATGATTACCTGTTATGGTATGACGTACCCATCGGTAAGAAACAATTACATCCAGATTTCATAGTTTTACATCCTAGTCGTGGTTTATTTATTCTCGAAGTCAAAGATTGGAAACTGGACAAGATCAAAAGTAAATTTCCCTCAAGAAAATTTTTACATTGATACCTAGACTACTGAACAAAACTAAAATCGCTACTATTAGCTAAATTTAAGTTATCAACATTTTCAACAAATCCAATAAGTTCATAACTATTTCGCATGAAAATTGCTGTTCCTTCTTTACCTCCCAGGTAATAATTTTCGTTTAATTCATACAAGCGACGATTACCATGAAGTTGAATGGTATCTTGACTGGTGAAATCCCTGATAATAGCGTAGTCTTCTAATCTATTACCTCTATAAAATATATTTTGTTCATTACCTAACACAAAAGTATCTTGACCTATACCCCCGTTTAAAATGTCAATTTCACCTCGTCCTGGATTAGCGGAACTGGGATTTACACCAACCAAAATATCAGAACCTCTACCACCATAAATATCATCGTTGCCTTCTAAACCATAAAGGTGGTCATCACCAGCACGTCCATTAATTTTGTCCCAGCCTTGAGTACCAAAAAGGTTGTCTTGCCTGTTTGTACCATTTACTGGATTAAGTTCAAAAGAAATATTATAGGTGATATCTTGAGAAAATCTTCCATCTGGATATGCTTCTTTCAGAATTATTTCGACATCTTCCAGTCCTAAATTATTGGGTATATCCAGGTTATTAAGATTTAAAGTTCCACCGAATTTTATAGTGTGGTCTTCAGGAGATAAAGCAGATAGCTGAATTGTTGTATAGAACCCATCAGAAAAAGCATTATCAATTATCTTACTTGGCTGCCCTGCAATATTGTTATCTGGTAAATTGTATATAAATTTATCAGATGTTTGTCTGTAGTTTTCCAAATCTTTGATCGCTATATCATCAATCTTCAAAAAGAGATTCCCACCATTTTTTGCTAGGGCTGTATCCCCTACTGCTTTCGCAAGTCCTTGAAGTTGTTTATCGCTTGCACCCTCTGGGAACAGTCTATCCCATTCACTGTTAATTAAGGGAAAAAAGATATATTCATATCCCTGATTTGGTTTAATTTCAACTGTTCTTACAACTGGGTTTGATGTTTCTAAAGTGCCTACTAAATTAAAAACGGGAGGTGCTTGATTTATTTCGGCTTTTTTCCCTTGAGGATCATTAGTTTCATCATAACGAAAAGGATTATCTGGTGCTGGAATATTATAAACATATTGCCACCATCTAACAGATAATTCTGTTTGAGAAACTCCATTAACCCGTTCTTGTGGTCGCAGTACACTAGAAGTTACTAAATCATTATTCATCTTGATTTTATCCTTTCAATGATGTTCATCTTGATGATTCCAATCATATTGTTGGTTATAAAATCAAATTCAATTTGTTGCGTCAAAATGACATAATTAAACCAATAATTAACTAATCAATATTTGATTTAGCATGAAAAGTGTAATAATTAACGTTATGACAGTATTTTCAACACCACAGTAATATAATAATAACATGGTTGTTGGTTTTTATTGTTTATTTGTTTGTTGAGCAAGCAACTGTACTAATATTAATGTGGTAGGCGATCGCCAATCCACAGAAACCTGGAATCCAGAACTATGCTAACAATTTTATCCAATTAACACTCAAGAAAATCAAACATATTTGTTGATTCAAATAATTACCAAAAATTTGCTGCCATTTCTCTGTTCCCATTTTTAATTCTACTAAATCCTTGTCCAATAATTGCATATTTCCAGGGTAACAAAGCACTGTTAATACCCGATATCTAATTTCTTTCATTGCTGGTGACAAAAACAATTTGGCGGCTTCTTTGGTTATTTTTTCGTGCAGTTCCCAGTCTGATTTTAAATCATTCAGAAACTCATTGAACTGACCTAATGTTTGTTTGATTATACCAATATCATCATCTTGGGTTTTAAGCATTTTACCGAGAACAGGGATAAATTCATCAACAATTAAATCACTGTTGTTCATTAAACACTCATCAGCATAGTTTAACAAAAACTCAAAAGCTGGATTACCCTTAGTCTTGTCTTTTACCTGATTATAACCCCTGAAGTGTACAGACATATTAGTTTTCAAGTATTTCCACATACTAATATTTAGTTTTTGTAATCTCTGGTTTCTGGCTTTGGCTGCAAAGATTTCAATATCTTCTTTACTATAATTGCCTACCCTGAGTTCACAGGTACTAATTTCTGGTACTGCTTTATGATGTACAAAACTAGCAGTGATTTCCTTACCATTTCGTAAATGTGATTTTCTCAAGAAAACGGGTTCATTACATACGGGGCATTTAAGAAACCCATAATAATCTTGATAATCGGCTTTTGATGCTGGTATTAATTCACCACCGATTTTTGTGAAAATTGCGTACTGCATAACCTATACCCTGACTCTTAAAAATCTTCAAAAATATTGATATCTACCCAGAAGTGTTGAATGTTAAGAAATCTGTGATAAAAATAGCCCAAAATATATTAAAATTTGAGCAAGCTATATCAAAATATTGATTTGATCATGATTATAAATTCATTTCCCAAGATTGTCAAAGACATCCTCAAATCC
>NZ_JAQMTI010000030.1:0-11066 GCF_028329225.1 Sphaerospermopsis kisseleviana CS-549
GCTTTGAGATTGACAGAGATTTAAACGCTGCGATTAATTTAAAACAAGAAGCGGTCAGATTGATCGTGTTAGCCTGTGGACTAGATAGTGCCGACACTGCTAGGATTTCAGTGAGCGTAGTCGAACTGGTGAAACAGGAAGAAAAAGCCAACTTTTGTTAGCATTAGTTAGCTTTTTTGTATCGGATGAAAGCCAGTTGAGGCATTTACGCCTCACAAGAAATTATGGTTTATTCACAGGAGTCGGGGATCTTACCCCTGAATCATTACCGTAAAAATACTTAATAAATCAACCAAGGTAAATTTCACCAATCATAGCATATTTGGTATAGTATAGATTAAGTAAAATTTCTTAATCTTTGCTGATGCTGAAGATGAAGAAGGGGATCATCTCTGTGATGGTGGTGCTATATGAATAATATTGGTGGAAAATATCAACTGCTCAAAATTTTAGGAAGTGGTAATTTTGGGACAACTTATTTAGCAGTGGATCAGTATGGAAAAAGGTACGCGGTTAAACAATTGACATTTTCTAGCAATGAGCCAAATAAAATAGCGATCGCTCAACGCAAGTTTAATGATGAGAAAGAAATTTTACAAAAGTTGCATCATCAACAAATTCCTGATTTTGTAGATTATATCGCAGAAAATCAACAATATTACTTAGTACAACAATATATTCATGGTGAAACATTAAGGGAAAAACTGCATAAAGATAAAAATTTGAGTATTGAAAAATCTCAAAAAATTCTCCTAGATATCTTAAAAATACTCCATTATATTCACAAAAAAGGTATTATCCATCGTGATATTAAACCTGATAATATTATGATAGATCATTATGACAAGGACAAGTTATTTTTAATAGATTTTGGTGCAGTCAAAGCAGAAAATCCCAATGATACAAAATTACAAACACCAGGTACTAATATATTTTCCCGTGGATATGCACCCATAGAACAAATGAGAGGTTATCCAGAAAAAAATAGTGATATTTATGCACTGGGAATAACAATAATTGAATTAATTACGGGATTAAAACCTGAGAATTTAACTGATACTTGGTATAGGGATATTAATATTCCCGATGATTTAAAAGAGATTTTATGTAAAATGATTGATGAATATCAAGATACCAGATATCAATCAGCGGAGGAAATAATTAAAGACTTACAAAAACCCCCATCTGTACAGAAAACAATACCTTTATCAAATGGAAAAATAAATAATTCATCTGTGAGTATTTCTAGTCGTTCAGGAACAGATATGATTTTATTTGGGGTGATGTTCACATTAATTTCTATCTTGATTTTTCATACTGCAATGTTACCAGGTATGAACAAACAAAATGAGCAAATTCCTGAAATTACGGGAAAATTTATTAAATCAGAATAGAAATGGAATAGATACTAATGATAAGATCCTCGACTTCTTTAATTAACCTGTAAATAAAATGTAAATTGCTCGCAGAAGTCGGGGATCTGGGGATATATAACTACTAATTAAATATCATCTGGGTTAACTCCTAATTCTCGTAATTTATGCGCTAACCTTTCCGCTTTTAATCTTTCCTGATCTGCACGTTGTTTTTCTCGTTGTGCAAACTCTTCAGGAGTTAGCAACCTTTCACCTTGTTGATTATACCAGTATAACCATTCTCTATTTCTCCCTAAATAAGTACCCCTTTCTCTTCCTAAAGCTAAACCAATTTCTGGCATCCATAACTGCCCTTGAGGTTGTAAAATATATTGATGATTTTCTAATTTATAAATCTCCAAAGGTTGACGTTTTCGCCGACATTGACGATTAGGGACATAAATTGCATAATATAAAATTCCTAACTTTGCATAGTCAATTTTCTTTCTTTCATATTCGCCCCCGTAGGTTTTAGACACAACTTCTAAAGCAAAAATAGGGGGAATATTATCTTCTTCCCACAGTACATAACTTAACCTTCCTTCCTCACCAATAAAACGTTCTACACCCAAACTCAAAAAACCATCAGGAACTAAAGGTGGTTTACTTGGTGCATAGTCAATACTCATATCCACACCAAAAAACCAATCATTTCTATTTTGCCAAACTAAAGCTAAAATTGCTTCTAATAAATTAGGAATTAGGTTTTGTAATTCGTTATCCACTGGAGTATCATCAGAGTCAGGAAGTTCCGCAGAAGATGGAAGACATTGACGCAAATCGTAATTTAACATAATCGTCTTCACTATAACTATAATATGTTGATTTTAACATAAATAAAGTAAAAATAAAAATGAAAATAAAAAATATAACAAAACAAATAGATGTGAGTGTAGAGTATTTATGTTATAATCATTAACAATAAAAAATAATAACTTGAGGATTTTTCAGAATGACTACTCTTAACAATATCAATTTACCCGATGAATTATATCAACAAATAGTAAAACTAGCTAAGGCTGAACATAACTCTATAGAATCTCAAATTGTACTACTTTTACAAACAGCATTAGAAATAGAACAACAGCAAATAGAATCAGGAAGATGTACTAAAATTTTGAAATTATTAGAAGAAACCCAAAATATTCGTCGTTCAAATCCAGCAGATTTTAAGTTGCGAGATAGTACAGAAATGATTAGAGAAGATAGAGATAGATGACGAATACTTTCAAATTTGTACTAGATACCAGTGTATGCATCAACCTATGTTCTGACTATGTTCTGATCAATATTGTACTGACAGTAACTTACACAAATTCACATTTTTTTGAGAAAACCCGTAAATTTATAGTTAAAAATACGGAAAAACCCATATCCGTATAATCTCACTGTTCACAAGCTATAGATAGTGTTAGCTTAACAGTATTAACCATCTTATACAGGTAAAACAAATGGCTGTAGGCATCGAAGAACAGGGTAGCAAATTTATCACTACCGAAGCTATAAAAAATCAAGACGGAGAGCAGAAAGTATGGGATGCTGTACGGGGTGCATTTGCAGATAGAAACTGCATTGGATATTGGCGGTATCCTATTTTTTTCAAAGTAGGAGAAACCAGAAAAGAACCGGATATATTAATAGTTGATCGAGAATTTGGAGTATTAGTCATTGCTGTTCAATCTCTAAATATTGACCAGATTACTAATATTAACAGGCAAACTTGGCAATTGCAAAATAGTGACGTTACCGAAATCAATCCCTATCAAATTGTAGAACATCAACTGCGATCAATCATATCCTATAGTGATAGAGAAGCTGCACTTTGGAGAAAAATTAACGGTAGAGCGATCATTGCCTTACCGCATATTACATCACAACAATGGCAAGAAAAAGGTTTTCATGAATTACCCGATATTCCGCCAATTATTTTTCAAGATCAATTAGGTAAAGCTGGTTTAATAGAACGCATTAACCAAGCTAATATTATCATTCCTGGTGAAAATATCGAAGATAAAGATTGGGAATTATTACTTTCGGTAGTTGGCGGTACTCCCGTATTGCGTAAACCTCCCCGTGAACGAGTTGCAACTATAGGAAAAACCCGTTCTGCTGTTATTGACAGTTTACGAGAAAAACTCTATGAAATAGATTTACAACAGGAACATATCGGTAAAGAAATTCCTCCCGGTCCCCAACGTATTCGCGGTATTGCAGGTTCAGGAAAAACAGTTTTACTCTGTCAAAAAGCCGCAAGTATGCACTTGAAACATCCAGATTGGGATATTGCTTTAGTATTTTTTACCCGTTCCTTATATGATTTAATGATTGGTTTATTGGATCAATGGATACGGCGTTTTAGTTGTGGAGAAATGCACTATGATCCCAAAACAAATTTAAAATTACAGGTACTTCATGCTTGGGGTGCAAAAGAACAACCTGGTTTATACAGTACCATTTGTGAATATCACGGAAAAAGACCGGGAACAGTCCAGAATACTAAGGAAAGACAACCAAACCGGGGGTTAATAGATTTAAGTAAACGACTTTTAGAAGAAATCAAAATTGAACCAATGTTTGATGCAATTTTGATAGATGAAGGTCAAGATTTAGTAGCAGATGATGATTTAAAATATGAAGATAAACAAGCAATTTATTGGTTAGCTTATCAAGCATTAAAACCAGTAAGTGAAGATAAAACCGAAGAAAAAAGATTAATTTGGGCTTATGATGAAGCGCAAAGTTTAGATAGTTTAGTAGTTCCTAAAGCTAAGGAAGTTTTTGGGGAAAAATTAAGTAATTTATTGAATAAACAACCTCTATATTCTGGAGGTATTAAACGTTCTGAAGTAATGCGTCGTTGTTATCGCACACCCGGGCAAATTTTAACTGCTGCTCATGCAATGGGAATGGGTTTATTACGTCCTGAAGGAATGTTAACAGGAATTACAAATAAAGAAGATTGGCATAGAATTGGTTATGAAGTAAAAGGAGATTTTCGCCGAGTTGGTCAACCAATTACTATTACTAGAAAACCTGAATTTTCACCAAACCCTATTCCTGAACTGTGGGGAGAACCGGTTTTAGAATTTGAAACTTTTTCTTCTCATGAAGCAGAAATGACTGCTTTATCAGAAAAGATAATGCACAATATTGTCCATGATGGACTTAACCCCAGTCGGGATATTTTGGTTTTAGTTTTAGGTTCACCTTTGGAAGTAATGGAGTTAGAAACATCTGTTGCAAGTTTTTTAATGGAACAGGACATTGATGTTTATATTCCCACTGCTTTAAAATTAAATGATTTAGTTCCCCAATATCCCAATAATGATCCTGATAAATTTTGGTGTGATGGTGGGGTGACGGTTTCTCGTATTACTCGCGCAAAAGGCCATGAAGCAGATATGGTTTATGTGGTGGGTTTTGATCACGTTGCACGGAATGAAAGTGATGTAAGTTTTCGTAACCAGTTGTTTGTTGCGTTAACGAGGGCGCGGGGTTGGGCAAATTTAAGTGGTGTCGGTAATTATCCGATGTATGATGAGATGCGGAAAGTCATTGCTAGTGGTGAGAGTTTTACCTTTACTTATAAGCGATCGCCTAAGCGGGATATTGGGGATGGGGATTAATATTTTATAAGACAGGGAATAAATTCCCTGTCTAAAAGCTCAAGTCGGTTTTAACCGACTATTTTTATTTTATTTCTCTGCTTTCTCTGCGTCTGGAGTGGTTCGTTTGTCTTTATTTCTTATTCCCATATAAGCCAATCATGATGATAGCAGTTTGCTGTTATTGGATTAATCTCAATATTAAAAATGATATTTAACCGGAGTCAGAGACTCCTGATAGCATTCCCAGTCTGGAGACTGGGAACGAGATCATATAAAATATTGATTAAATACTATCAGGATCTACACCCAAAGCTCTCAATCTTTCTGCTAATAATTGAGCGCGTTGTTCAGCATTTTCAGCCCGTTGTTTTTCCTGTTTTGCTCTTTCATCACCAGTCATTAAAACATTATCATCTTGATCACACCAACGTAACCAAGTATCATTCCTACCTTCAAATTCTCCCTCCCATAAAGTTAAACCTAAACCAATTTCTTCTAACCAATTATTTGTAGTTTCTACATATCGTCTGGCTTTGAGACTATAAACTCTTAAAACTTTGTCTCCTAAGTTTAGATTAGGATCATAGACGACATAATGATAAACCCGCATTTTTTCATAAATTTTTAGCTTTTTATCTAATTCCCCACCATCTTCATTAGAAACTATTTCTATCACTACTTCTGGGGTTTTACCAAATTTCCAAACCAGATAACAACGATTTTGTTTTTCCCACCAATTTTGCGGTGTTTCTACATCAAAACTCACAAATACATCGGGAACTATGGCAGGTTCACCATAGGTATGGTAAACACCAACATTAGCTTCAGCTAAAAAAACCTGATTTTGCAAAGCACTGTAAAGAGAACCGACTAATAAACGTTGTTGTTTGGCAGATGCGAGATTATCCACTGGTGTATCATCTTCTGTAACTAGCAAATTGGCATCTGGTACGTCGCAATTATCAATATCCTTGATTAAAAGTTGCTCAACCATGATTTTATCCACTATTTGAGGACTCTATTAACTGATCCTAACTTATTCCAACAAGAGAACGTAATGGCCAAATTTAGTGGCTAGTTTTTGATCATAGGTTAATACCTGACAGATTGAATTGCTGCTGCCACAAATAACGTATCATAGAAGGAATGACTTGATTCCACTGCTAGTTTTAAAGCAATATCCCGAATTTGAGAATTAGAAATTATCACATCAACTAATGCCTCAGCATCCAGCATGGAATCTAAACCTATTTGCAATGGTAATTGTCGAAATTGTATCCATTGCCAAATCACATTACCCAACTCAGCAAACAACGAATCAGGTACGATAATTTGATCTACAGATTCTAAAGCAGCGATCGCCTGTTAATACTTTTATTCTACGCGCAACAGGGCATAAGCAAATACCATCGTATCAATTACCATCAGAGTCTTCCTTCTGACTTCCAAGACTGTACCCGACTTTCCGCTTCCATTGGTAACACTTCCGCCCGTTGACGAATACGAGTAAGCACTTCATCTCTTTGCCCATAGCGTTTTTGCAACAAATCGCGGACTTCTTGCTCCATAGAAACCCCCTTTTGTGCTGCTAAACGTTTAATGCGCTCCACTAACTCATCAGAGATATTGCGAATAGTAATTGTTGCCATAGATACTCCTTTTGTCGTGCTAGTCTACTACCCGATCATAGTTAAATTGAAAATTACCTTGATAAAAAATTACTTTACAAATAAATGTTAATAACAATCTAAATTCAAAATAAATCCAGGTAATATGTCTTCACCTAATAACTCAGTCGGTAAATTTCTGATTTCTACATCTTTTCCTAAACGATAAATTTCTACCTGTTGCTGTTGAGGATTGATCAACCATCCTAATTTTACCCCTGCATCCATATATTCTTGCATTTTAGAACGCAGAGTTTCTATATTATCTGTTGCTGATCTTAATTCAATCACAAAATCTGGTGCAATGGGAGGAAACTTGCGTTTTTGTTCCGGGGTTAATGCTTCCCAATGTTCTTTTTTAATCCAAGCAGCATCAGGAGAGCGATCGCCCCCATTTGGTAATTTGAATATAGTCGAAGAACTAAAAGTATAACCCAATTTTGTTTGACGATTCCAGAAAACTAAATCGGCAATCATTTCTGCTTCTCGATTCCCGCTTTCTCCCCCCACTGGTGGCATAATAATTAAATCTCCTTTTGCTGTGCGTTCAAATTTTAAATCACTGTTTTTTTGACATAGTTGATAAAATTGATCATCGGTAAGATCAACACTATTTAAGTTTAATGTCAAAGTATTAGTAACCATACAAATAACCCGTTTGTGTATCATCTTCTGTAACTAGCAGGTTGGCATCCGGTATATCACAATGATCAATATCCTGGATTAAAAGTTGCTCAACCATAGTTTTCTCTACTTTATCCACTACTGATAGAGTTTTTAAGATTATAACAGGTGACAGGTGACAGGTAACAGAAATAAAAGTCTAGAAATTAGAAGAAAAAATATATCTTCTCCAAGTATATCTTAAACCCTCATTTCTCTGCGTTCCCTGCGCCTCTGCGTGAGAAATAAAAAATCTGAAAACAGGAAACGAGATTTTATTGATAAACAAAAACCGGAACTCTTTTATATGCAGGTGTGCCACTTTTCGGATCAATTTTCCCCTTAAATAATATATTTGCTTCAGGATAAAACATAAAAGCCGCCCCTTCACGAATTGCACCACAAATAATTTCTATATCCTCTAATTCTCCCCCATTTCCTTTAACCTTCACTCGTTGATGTGGGTGAAATCCTGCTTTTTTAATATCCAAATTATTCATCAAAATACAATGACGATGGGGCATATTTCTATATTTATCTTCTTGTTTATAAACTACGGTGTTATGCTGTCCATAACTTCGCCCTGTTCCTAATATCAATACAATTCCTGGCTGATTTTCCTCAATGCCAAAATCTGATTTTTTAGGTGTTAATAATTGGGGTAAGGGTGTTACAAACATCTGGGCTTTACCATCAGGGGTTTTAAATTTCGGTTCTGCAAAAATTCGCCCTGCAATGGTAAATTCTTCTTTGTTTTTATCAATTTCTGCTATTTTTTGATAACCAGGTATAGTTTTAGCAATTAGTTCTCTAATATAAACAGTATCTTGTAGTTTTCGCCAATTAATTGGATTTTCCCCATGTAGACGATAGGCAATTTCTGTGATCAATTCTATTTCGGAAATCAAATGAGAATTATGGGGTTGTAAATGACTTTTACCTTCATCATTTAACCTCACAAAATTATTACCTGATTCTGTTGTGGTTTTATGGGGATTTTCAAAACGATTGAAAACTGGTAATATTAAAGTCTGGGTTTTTCCTAGTCCGTGAAAATGTCCTAAGTTGGGTTTGGTAGATACATAAAATATGGTTTCTATTTGCGATAATGCTTGTTTTGCTTGTTGTAAATCAGGGTTTGCTGCATACAAATTACCACCTAAACAAAAGAGAGTATCTACTTGACTATTTTCTGCTGCTGCTATTAAATCACGGGTATGATAACCAGGTGTTTCGCTGAGAGGTTTTCCTAGTAATTTTGATAGTGCTTGTTTGATTTCTTCTTGCAAGTGAATAGTTACACCCATTGATCCAAATCCTTGGACGTTTGAATGTCCTCTAATGGGCATTGTTCCTGATCCAATTTTACCCGCGTTTCCTGTAATTAAGGCGGTATTTGCTATACTTAATATGTTATCAACTCCGTTTTCTTGTTGGGTTACACCCATCGCCCAAGCAAAAACTACTTTTGATGATTTACCGATTAAAGAAGCAGTAGCGGTGATTTCTTCATAAGATAAACCGCAAGTTTGGGTGATATTTTCCCAGGTTGTGTTATTTGCATATTCTACAATTTCTGCCCAGTTTGTTGTATAGGATTGCAGATATTCTCTGTTAACTAAATTCTGCTCAATTAATGATTTTTGTAACCCTATAAATAAGGCTACATCACTACCGGGAATAGGTTGTAAATATAAGGTTGAGATATCTGAACCACCTGTGAGTAATGATTTGATGGGAAATGCAGGGGAGGCAAATTTAACTAAACCGATTTCTATTTGGGGGTTAATAATAATTACTTTACCACCTCTTTCCCGCAATTTGATTAATTCGTTCATTAATCTGGGGTGGTTTGCTGGTGCGTTAGAACCTATTAATACTACACAATCACTGTGTTTGAGGTTTTCTAAACTTACCATTGATGTACCTGAACCGAAAACTTTTTTTAAGCCTACTGTTGAGGGGGCGTGACATAAATCGGAACAGTCGGCTAGATTGTTACTACCTAGCGATCGCATTAACAATTGTAATAAATAAGCAGCTTCATTTGATGAACGTCCAGAACTATAACTAGCGATTCTTTCTGGTGTTATACTAAAAGCTTGTGCTGCAATTTGATAAACTTCTTCCCAGCTAATGCGTTGATAATGGGAAGATCCGAATCTGAGAATCAGAGGATAAGTTAATCTACCTAAGCGATCGCATTCTTGAGAAGTCAGTTTTTGTAATTCATTAATATTATATTGTTGGAAAAATTCTGGTTTTATTCCTGGTTGCAATTCGGCTGATATAGCCTCTACACTTTTAGCACAACGTTGTAAATATTCTCCCCCTTCATTAACAAAACCCCCTTTTTGTCCACCCGTACCCCACGCACAGGATAAACAGGCGCTTTTATGATTCAGGGTTTGCCATAATTTTAACCCTTGGGGTGTTAATGTTTGTTCTACCCAGTATTGAATCACTGGTAAACCACCGCCTGATGATAGCTGAGACTTGCTTTCAGGTAATTTATCCATAAGGAGATCAAGGAGTTGGGAGATCAAGAAGTTGGGAGTTGGGAGTTGGGAGTCAGGAGATTAACGATAATTTCACCAATCACCCATCACCCATCACCCATGACCTATTCTGCTTTATTCGCTGCTCTGTTAGCACGAGCTTCTGCGGAGTTCATGACTTCTGCCATATTTTCTACAACTTCACCGGGGTAGTTTTCTAATACTCTAGTAGAAATAGCAACTCGACCTTTACCTTCATCTAAGTCAATAATTACAGCTTTAACTTGCTGACCTATTTGAAAGACTTTTTCTAAAGAGTCAATAAATTTTTGGCTGACTTGTTTAATGTGAAGTAAGGCGCTAACACCATCTAAATCTACAAATACACCAAAAGGCTTGATACCTGTAACTTTGCCTTCGACTAATTGACCAATTTCTAATAAACTAAAGTTGCTAGAACGAGCCGCTAAACGTTGGGAAAGAATCAGTTTTTTGTTATTGCGGTCTACTTCTAAAAAACCAGCGGTGAGAGTTTGACCTTTAAGTGCTTCTAAATTATCACGTTCGGCTAGATGCGATCGCGGAATAAAACCCCGCAGAGAAAGAACTTCAACGTTAACACCACCTTTATTGACACCGATTACCCGCACTGGTACTGTTTGGGAACTTTCCTGCATTTGGGATAATTTTTCCCAAATGTGCTGAATTTCCAACTGCTTGCGAGAAAGAGTAACTTGACCTTCCGCATCTTGTTCCCGGATAATCAAAAACTCTAGTTCCTCATTCATCGGTAACACTTCCGATAAATCAGTTACTGCTCTCAACGAAGCCTCATCTCGCGGTAAGAAAGCAGAGGATTTACCACCAATATCAACATAAGCGCCATCATGGTCAAGTTGAAACACCTTACCATGTACAACTTGTCCCTTTTGAAATTGGTAATCGTGTTTTTCCAGTGCTTTGGCAAAATCGTCCATTGAAAAAGACGAATTGGCTGTTTGAGAAAGTTTTGATTCAGAATTCATGTTTTTTGAAGATTAATTGTTATGAAAAATTGGTAATGGGTAATTGGTAATTGGTAATTGGTAATTGGTAATTGGTAATTGGTAATTGGTAAAGTTCTTTTAGTCACCAGTCCCCAGTCACCAGTCACCAGTCACCATTCCCCAGTCCCCAGTCACCAGTCACCAGTCACCAGTCCCCAGTCCCCAGTCC